>CAJTRC010000027.1 GCA_910578365.1 uncultured Muribaculaceae bacterium | reverse complement strand
CACATCCCAGATAATAGTGCTTGAAGTTTCGGTACGAATTGAAGTGGAAGCAGATCAGGATTGTGATGACCTCGGCATCCGACATCATGCGCTTTCTACGCCGCTTCGGAGCATCAGCGGAACTCGGAAGTGCGTTTTTTGCCACCTGATCTCAAATTCCTTGCAGAAATCGTCCGCTATACAAAAAAATTCAGTAACTTTACTCTCGGTAATCATGATACAGTATTTATTGTTTGGCACCTCTAAATTACTAAATATCAGTGAAATTACCAAAAGAATAGGCAACTTTTTCAAGCTGCCTATTCAACTTTTTTATAGCATTTCTTATCCCGAACTCGCGTAGGCAGGTTTTCAACGGAGTTATAATTAAGAAAGTCCATAACTTACTGATTTTTCAGCGAAGTTATGGACTGTATAAAGTTAGCGAAAAGACGCTTATTGGAGCTTATCGAACAATAATCTTGCAGGTCTCTAATGTGTGGCCTTTATCTGTGACGGTGATTAGATAGATTCCGGATGAAAGACTCTCTGTGGGCACAGAAATCTGTGTGGCGTCTGCTTCTACATTAAGGCTCATGACTGTCGAGCCGTTAAGAGCATTGACTCTGATGGTGCGTTCGCTTGTAGATGCCGGCAAATCCACAACTATTGGAGTGCCTTTTGACGCAGGATTTGGCCGAGCGGCAATATGATTTTCTTCCTTGATGACCTTTGCGACACTTCCGGTAGACTTATCTATGCGATAAAATCTCACGGTTTGCACATAGCGACCTTGTTCATTATGCCAGTTATAATTGACCTGTGCGAGAATACTGTTGTCTGATTTAAAGAACTCAACAGTTGGTTTCCCCTCGGCATTGTCGGGCATCGGGAATGTGTAAAGCACCTGATTATTCTCGTTAACAACCTCCAGGCCGGTGTAATGTACTCCGTACACTGTACGTTTGTAATCTGTCTCGCCGTCACCGTCACGGTCAGTTGCCGTAATGCCAAAAAGATATGCTTCAGGAGACTGTGGGTCGTCCGTCACAGGATTAAAATTGCTCTCGCCGCCTTCGGCTACCTCCGCTTTGAAGCGAACATATTCAAAGGCTTCATCGTCATTAAAAAAAGTTTGAGAGAAAGGCAGGTAAACGCCACCGTTCCAATCATTGAGTTTTGCAACATCATTGCAACGAGGGGTGCAAAAATTGCTGATAGGAACATCTTCCCACGAGCGAACACTCCATTCTCCATTGTACTTTGGGGTTTGAGTAGAGTAATAGTAGGAGAATCCCCACTTTCCTGAAGGCTCAAGGTAGGCATCTATGGTCTTGAGATATTCCTCATACTCATACAATCCGCTACCCTTTTTAAAGGGAATACTGATATATATGGCATTATCCTCGACCTTGGTGCCATTTTGCAATATGGCAAGAGTCAGGGTCGGGTCTGAATATCGCAAAGTCTCGAAGATGTAATTGATAAAAGCATCCTTACGGGCTTCCATATCCGATGTGGACGGTATGCCATCAGCTTCATTTATTGTAAATCTGTCCTCCTTAATCACACGAGATTTTTCCTGGGTTCCGGTCGAGGCTCTTTCCTCAAACCTGCAATATGGGCGAAGAATAGGGAAATTGAATGATTTGAGAGGTTGAAGCTCAAAATCGAATATTTCAGCCGTATAGTTCGTGCCGCCGTCTTTATATCCGTATTCGTCATCAGAGAAATATATAGCAGCTTCGCCATTTTTCATGTACTGTCCGGGGATGAAACGTGTGTCAGCACCGTTCATCTCCTTTACAAATGTTTGAGCTGAAACATTCAAAGCACTGGCAACAGCAGCCGCGATTGTAATTGAGAGAAATTTCTTTTTCATAGTGGTTGTGAATTTTGGCTCAAAGATACTATTTTTTTGCGACATACCTCTCAACATTTGTTGAAAAGTTGAAATTTACAGGAAAACTTCGCAGTCGTTCACTCGGAAGATGCAGCAGTCGCGGATTTTGCGGCACTCGCCGGAGGAAAGTATCTTTACGTTCCTCCAGCCTCCGTAAAAATTGTATCGTAGAGAGATACAATTTCGGAGTTCGAGGATAGAGCCGTCGTATTTCCATACGGAAATATCGACAGGGTCGCCGGAGTTGAGCATCGTGCGAGCGGTAGATATGTGTATCAAGCGAGCCATCAGGAGAAAGTGGGATTGTATTTTTCTTTGAAAATGCCGGGCGATTCGGGAACGGCGACCTTTGGGCGGTTCTGGGCAAATCGCCAAGTGAACTTAACCGAGTTGAGCTTTTCGTCGGTGTCGGAAAGCTCCGAGGTAAAATCGGTTATGATAATCGGAATGAGAGCGTCGAAGTCGGTATCATAGAGGGCGACATCGGGCCCGTTTGGAATACGCACCGATGTGGAGGTCAGCATTTGCTCGACCTGCAAGCACTCGTCGGAGGTCAGAGCCGGGTCGATGAAGAAGGTCGCAGACCGCTCGCCGCAGCGCACGGTGACGGATTGGAGCGTGAGCGATTCAATCTTTTTAGCGGAGATAATCTTCTGCCGAATGTCGGAAAGATATATCAGCTCCGACATAATGCCGTTGATGTGGGCTATCTGACCGTTGCCGGATTTGACATACTGATATGTGTCGCGCTGCCCCTTGTCGTTTACAAAGGAAACGGCTGAACATACAAACAATAGTGTTGTCACCTTTGGGAAGTGGTTTGGGCTTCTTGCGAACACTACGGGTATCTGCCGGAACTGCATCATATATTTCGGGATAATCTTTATAAGCGCATGTAGGCCAAAATCGTGTTGTACAGAAAATTACAAATCCCTGCCGGCATCACAACCAATACATGTCATAACTCAGCATACCATATACCGCAATAAGGTTACAGCCGAAGCCAGTGTCAGCAGCAGCAACATGTACCTTTCACGCCGGGTGAAAACCGGCTGCGCTGCCCCGCAGGCACTTCGGCGAGCCTTTATATAGAAGCCTGTGCCGGCAAGATAAAATACCGAGGTCATAAACATATCGATCGGGCCGCCGGCGTAGGCCATCCACAGACAGAAGATGATGGCGATCACTGCCACTAACCGGGTTCGGAAAGTGTCGGCCTTTTTAAGCATGAACAGCCCCGTGAACAGGTAGCAGGGTATAATCATCAGTCCGGTTATGTGCAGGGCGGTAAGGTACACGTCGTCGGCCATTACCACCAGCAACAGAAATAGCTCCATTACTATGCTTGATGCGAGGAGGCCGAATGTAGGCATGCCTTTTTTGTTTGTGATTTTGAATTTAGGCGGCAATATGCCCACTATAGCGGCCTCGTAGGGCACTTGCGCCACTACCAGTGTCCATGCCACCCAGCCGCCGAGAAGCGACACTATCACAGCGCATATCACAAACCAGTATGCCCATGCTCCGCATTCGGCATTGAGAATATAGGCAATCGACGGACTGGGCAGTTCTGATAATTCCCACCTGCCGAGCAGCCCGAAGCATAGCAGCGATATGGCCATATACAGCACCAGTGATATTACAAACCCCGCTATCCCCGATTTGCCCACATCCGACGCTTTCCTGGCTCTGGCCGACATCATTACCGCTCCTTCAACTCCGAAAAAGCAAAACAGTGTCACCATCATGGTGGATTTTATCTGCATGCCTGCTGTGCCGGGGTCGGCGGCGGCGGCAGGCATGCAGCTCCGGTCGAATACACTGATATCGAACAGCAGCACAAAGGCCATGATGATGAATAACAGCATCACCACCTTGACTGCCGCAAGAACCGTATTGACAATTCCTGCCGTACGTATTCCCTTGGCCACTATATAATACATCAGCCATATCAGCGCCGAACAGAACAGCACCGTAGGCCAGCCATGCCTGAGCAGAAAGGGGAAAAAAGCGCCGAAAGCATCATTGAGCATCACGCCATAGGCCACATTCGAAAAGGCTGTACACAACCAGTAGCCCCAGGCGATATTGAATCCGACATAGTTGCCGAATCCTGCCTGAGCATACTGGTATATTCCGGCATTGTACTGAGGGTATTTGTCGCTAAGCCATTTGAACGCCATCACAAGTGGCAGTATACCTGCCGCAGTTATTACCCATGCCCAGAAAACCGCTTGCGGCGATGCCTGCGCGGCCATATTCTGAGGCAGGTTGTATATGCCTACACCTACCATAAGGCCGAACACAAGCGCCGTAAGGCCCCAGAATCCAAGTTTTCCTGTTGTAAGCATTATGTTTCGTTATTTTTTGACTGCATTTAATAACACTGCAGCCGCCGGAGCTGTTCACTGCTGTCGGGCGGCCTGACAAAAAAATCGAGGCGTGCCATAACAGACACGCCTCGATTTTATAGGGATATTATTGTTTCGTTTACTTGTTGTTCATGTCTTCGACAATGCCAACTTCAGGGTCTACACCCCACTGCTGCTGGGCCAGACGGCGATAATTGTTGTAGCGCCACTGGGCGTTTGCCTTGGCTGCTGCGAAGAGTTCGGCTGCTTCTTCGGGGTACTGCTTCTTGACGGTAGCGTAGCGTACCTCGCCCATAAGGAAGTCTTCGAACTTGTCCCACTGGGGTTCCTTGCTGTCGAGAGAGAAGGGGTTCTTGCCTTCTTCTTCGAGAGCGGGATTGTAGCGCCACAGATGCCAGTAGCCGCATTCAACAGCCTTGGCTTCTTCCTGCTGGCTCTTGCCCATGCCCGACTTGAGACCGTGGTTGATACAGGGCGAGTAAGCGATTACAATCGACGGGCCGTCGTATGCTTCTGCCTCGCGGATTGCCTTGAGGGTCTGAGCCTGGTCGGCGCCCATTGCAATCTGAGCCACGTATACATAGCCGTAGGTCGAAGCAATCAGACCGAGGTCTTTCTTGCGAATACGCTTGCCGCTGGCGGCGAACTTGGCGATAGCTCCCACGGGGGTTGCCTTGGAGGCCTGGCCGCCGGTGTTGGAGTATACTTCGGTGTCGACTACGAGCACGTTGACGTTCTTGCCGCTGGCGAGTACGTGGTCCAGACCGCCGAAGCCGATGTCGTAAGCGGCACCGTCGCCGGTGATAATCCACTGCGAGCGTGCTACCAGGAAGCCTTTGTGCTCGAGTATTGCCTTGCAGATGTCGCAACCGCATGCTTCGCACAGGGGCACGAGTTTATCTGCCACCTCGCGGGTTACTGCTGCGCTGTGACAGTTGTCGAGCCACTGCTGAGCGAGTGCCTTGATTTCGTCGGAGCACTGGCCGCAGCCGAGGGCAGCCTTCATCAGGTCGTGTATGCGCTGGTGCATTTTTTCGGTGGCAATGGTCATGCCGAGGCCGAATTCAGCAAAGTCTTCGAAGAGCGAGTTGCCCCATGCCGGACCGTGGCCGGCGGCGTTGGTGGTATAGGGAGTCGAGGGAACCGAACCCGAGTAGATACTTGAGCAACCGGTGGCGTTGGCTACCATTTCGTGGTCGCC
Source organism: uncultured Muribaculaceae bacterium (assembly GCA_910578365.1). Taxonomy (GTDB): domain Bacteria; phylum Bacteroidota; class Bacteroidia; order Bacteroidales; family Muribaculaceae; genus CAG-873. The sequence continues at coordinate 26,078 of CAJTRC010000027.1, read as the reverse complement.
GAACAACTGGCTGATAAGTTTTACGTAGGGAGTTTCGCCGCAACCCGAGCAAGCGCCGGAGAATTCGAACAGCGGAGTTGCGAACTGGCTGTTCTTCACATTCTGCTGAATGTCTACCAGATGCTGTTTCGAAGCTACTTCCTTTACACAGAAATCCCATTCGGGCTGTTTGTCGAGCTGAGTTTCCAGAGGCTTCATCTGAAGTGCCTTCACGCCCTTCTTGCCCGGGCAGACGTCAACGCAGTTGCCGCAGCCAAGACAGTCGAGCACGTCGACAGACTGAATAAAGCGCATACCTGTGAATGTCTTGCCGATAGCGGGCAGAGTCCGGTCTTGGGACATTGGAGCCTTTGCCATTTCGTCGGCGTCGAGTACGAACGGACGGATAGCGGCGTGGGGGCATACATAGGCACACTTGTTACACTGGATACAGTTTTCTTCGAACCATTCGGGCACGAAAGCTGCCACTCCGCGTTTTTCGTATGCTGCGGTACCCTGCTGCCAGGTTCCGTCGGGAATTGCCTCGAAGTCGCTTACTTTGAGCAGGTCGCCGTCCTGTGCATTGATGGGGAAAACGAGTTTGTTTACAAATTCGGGCGCGTTGTTAGACTTGGCCTCGTCATCGGGCAGCTGAGCCCATGCGGGGTCAACGGCAAGCTGCTTGTACTCGCCGCCGCGATCTACTGCCGCGAAGTTCTTGTCCACTACATCCTGGCCCTTCTTGCCATAGCTCTTTACGATGAATTTCTTCATCTGCTCTACAGCGAGTTCAACGGGAATAACCTCGGTGATGCGGAAGAATGCGCTCTGGAGGATGGTGTTGGTGCGGTTGCCCAGACCGATTTCCTGAGCTATCTTGGTGGCGTTGATGTAGTAAACGCTGATGTTGTGCTGTGCGAAATAGCGCTTAACCTTGTTGGGGAGGTTCTTGGCCAGTTCGTCGCCTTCCCAAATGGTGTTGAGCAGGAAGGTGCCGTTGTCGCGCAGACCGCGGGTAACGTCGTACATGTGCAGGTAGGCCTGTACATGGCATGCTACGAAGTTGGGGGTGTTCACCAGATAGGTCGAACGGATTGGACGGTCGCCGAAACGCAGGTGCGAGCAGGTGAAGCCGCCCGACTTCTTGGAGTCGTATGCGAAGTATGCCTGGCAATATTTGTCGGTGTTTTCGCCGATAATCTTTACCGAGTTCTTGTTGGCGCCTACGGTACCGTCGGCACCAAGGCCGAAGAACTTGGCCTCGTAAGTCGAGGGGTCGCCGAGAGCAACTTCTTCCTTGAGGGGAAGCGAGGTGAAGGTAACATCGTCGACGATGCCTACGGTGAAGTGGTCTTTGGGTTCGGGGAGGGCAAGGTTCTCGAACACGCCGATAATCATGGCGGGAGTTGTGTCCTTCGAAGCCAGGCCATAGCGTCCGCCTACAATCACGGGGGCGTCGGCTTTGCCGTAGTAGCATTCCTTAACGTCGAGATAGAGGGGCTCGGCGTTAGCGCCGGGTTCCTTGGTGCGGTCGAGCACTGCTATGCGCTTTGCTGTAGCGGGTACTGCGGCCAGGAAGTGCTTTGCCGAGAATGGACGGTAGAGGTGAACTGCCACCATACCTACCTTTTCGCCTTTAGCCACGAGCGAGTCGATGGCTTCCTGGGCGGACTGGGTCGCAGAACCCATCACTATGATTACACGCTCGGCATCGGGTGCGCCGTAGTAGTTGAACAGGTGATATTCGCGGCCTGTGATGGCGCTGATTTTGGCCATGTAGTCCTCAACGATATCGGGTACAGCCTCATAGTGCTTGTTGCAGGCCTCGCGGTGCTGGAAGAAAACGTCGCTGTTCTCGGCCATGCCGCGTGCCACGGGCTTGTCGGGGGTAAGGGCGCGGTTGCGGAATTCAGCCAGGGCCTGACGGTCGAGCAGCGGCTCGAGGTCTTCCTGCTCGAGGGTTTCTATTTTCTGGATTTCGTGCGAAGTACGGAATCCGTCGAAGAAGTTAACAAAGGGGATGCGCGATTTGATGGTCGCCAGATGTGCCACACCCGACAGGTCCATTACTTCCTGAACCGAACCTTCGGCCAGCATGGCGAAACCGGTCTGACGCACTGCCATAACATCCTGGTGGTCGCCGAAGATGCTCAGTGCGTGCGAGGCGATTGTACGTGCCGACACATGGAATACGGTAGGAAGCATCTCACCTGCAATCTTGTACATATTGGGAATCATAAGCAGGAGGCCCTGAGATGCTGTGTAGGTGGTGGTGAGGGCGCCTGCCTGAAGTGAACCGTGAACAGCGCCTGCCGCACCGCCTTCTGACTGCATCTCCTGAACCAATACGGTTTCTCCGAAAATGTTTTTACGACCTGCGGCTGCCCATTCATCGACATACTCCGCCATGGTCGACGAAGGTGTGATAGGATAGATGGCTGCAACCTCCGAGAACATGTAGCTCACATGGGCGGCTGCCTGGTTACCGTCACAAGTCAAGAATTTCTTTTCTTTACTCATAGTGTTTGGTATTTTATACGAAATCTGTTTTCGAAATTCGATTATGCAAAGTTACTTATTTTTTTGAAACTGTGCAAATTTTCTAAATTCTTCAAGGCTGCCGTTGAATGTATTGAGGTCGACAGCTCCCTTTATGCCGCGCACACTTCCACGGTGACTGTGCTGCCACAGGCGCCAGGGGCTGCCGGTGGGCGGATCGGTAAACGAACATATCCACAGTTCAAGGTCGTCGAAACGGCGGTGCAGAAAGCGGGTGTAGCCGCTTTTGTTGGTGTATATTATTACCTGCAGCCCTTCGGCACGCAGGCGGTCGACCATCACTGCCAGACGGTCGATTATGTCGGCGGTGGTTACGTCGGGGGCGTTTTTCCATTCTTCCAGGTCGATTGCCACGGGCAGGTCGGGCCGACGGCCCTGAAGGCCTTCGAGGAAGTTATATGCCTGGCGTAATCCGCTGACTTCAAAGCGGAAGAAGTGGTAGGCGCCTACACTGAGGCCGGCGGCGCGGGCGGCGTCGAAGTTGCGTGCGAAGCAGCTGTCCTGCCAGCGTCCGCCCTCGGTGGCTTTTATATAAACAAAGCTGACGGTGTCGGCGGCTACGGCGTTGAAGTCTATCTCGCCGTTGTGGTACGACACGTCGATGCCTTTGACCGGGTAGCGGTTGCGGTCGACGCTCACATGTGGCGGACGGCTGCTGCCGCTGTAGTAGCTCATCACGCCGAATATAAGCACTGCGGCGAGTGCCACCACGGCCATTCCTGTTATATTTACCACGCCTGACTTCATCAATGCAGTATTATGCCACTGATTATTTCCGCTCCGGCGGCACGGTTGAGTGCCTGTGTGAGCTGCGGCAGCGAGAACTGCAGTTCGGATTTAAGCGAAGCCGATATTATGAACACGTGCAGCTTGCCATCTTCGACGTACCGCCGTGCAGTCTGCGAGTTTATCCACGGTCCTACCACCTCGGACCACAGATAGCAGATGCGCTGCTCGTCGAAGGTACGGAGCTGGCCGGAGGCCTCGATTGCCTCGCGGATAATGCTGTCGACTCGTTTTGCCTCGGTCTTTTTCATTGCTGCGGGGTGAATGAGCCGTTGTCGGCGCGCCACGAGGCGGTGCCTGCGGGCAGCGGGTCGGCGGCAAGTTTGGTATCGGTTATGAATATCTGGCCGAAGTCGCTGCGCGACACAACCTCCACTATGCGGCTCACGCGCCCGGCGTCGAGCTTGTCGAAGAGGTCGTCGAGCAGCAGCAGTGGGGTCACGCCGGTGGCCTGGCGCAGGAAGTCGTACTGTGCCAGCCTCAGGGCTATGGTGTATGATTTTGCCTGGCCTTGCGAGGCAGTGCGCCTCAGTGGCAGGCCGTTGAGTGTCAGGTCGAGTTCATCGCGATGTGGTCCGGCAGATGTATGGTGCAGTATCGAGTCGCGTCGGCGGTTGTTATCCAGCAGCTGGTCGAGTGTGGTGCCGTCAGCCATTGCGCTGTGGTAGGCTATGGTCACTTCCTCGCCTCCTCTGCCTGTAATATCGGCATGGTAGCGGCTGAATATGCCGGCCAGTTCTTTGACGAATGCCACGCGGCGCTTCACTATGGTTTCGGCGGCCATGGCCATAGGCAGTTCGACGGCCTGATACAGCACGGGGTCGCTTATTTCGTTACGCAGCATGCTGTTGCGCTGCTCAAGCGCGTGATTATAGCGCAAAAGGGCGTCGAGATACAGAGGGTCTGACTGGGATATCACCTGGTCGATGAAGCGTCGGCGGCACTCGGGGGCGCCTCCGGCGAGGTCCATATCTGCCGGCGAACTGAGCACCAGCGGAAACGCACCTATATGCTGGCTTACTCGCTGGTAGGCTTTGTCGCCTCGGCGGAGGGTCTTGCGCCGTCCGCCGCCCAGACTCAGCGTGAGGGTTTCGGGGGTGTCGCGCCGCATATATTCGCCACGAAGCATACAGAACTGCTCGCCGTCGGTTATCAGCGAGCTGTCGGGCACTCCGGTGTACGACTTGGCGAAGCTGAGCATATACACGGCATCGAGCAGGTTGCTCTTGCCCATGCCGTTGTTGCCCACCAGGCAGTTTATCTTTGGCGAGAAGGTCAGCGAGGCCTCCCGGATATTCTTGAAGTTGGTTATGTTAAGCGCGTTCAGTAACATTATGCCGGAGTGTTTGCGATGTTGGCGCCCTGCATTTCCACAAGGCGCCTGTAGTGGCCGTCGAGGGCCATCAGTTGCTCATGGGTGCCCTGCTCTACTATCTCGCCTTCGTTCATCACGCATATAATGTCGGCTTCGCGTATAGTGCTGAGCCGATGCGCAATGACCAGTGTGGTGCGGTCGGCCATCAAGCGGTCGAGGGCCTGCTGCACCAGCTTCTCGCTCTGTGTGTCGAGTGCCGATGTGGCTTCGTCAAGAATCAGCAGTGGCGGATTTTTGAGTATTGCGCGGGCAATGCTGATACGCTGACGCTGTCCGCCGCTGAGCCGGCATCCGCGGTCGCCTATGTTTGTGTCGTAGCCTTCGGGGCTTTCCATTATAAAGTCGTGTGCGTTGGCAATGCGTGCGGCGCGCTCCACATCCTGCATGGTGGCTCCTTCCACGCCAAATGCTATATTGTTGAAGAAGCTGTCGTTAAAGAGTATCGCCTCCTGGTTTACATTGCCCATAAGCGAGCGCAGTCCGTGGACACTCAGGCTGCGGATATCGGTACCGTCGATGCTTACCGAGCCGCTGTCTACGTCGTAGAAGCGCGGTATCATGTCGGCAAGGGTACTCTTGCCGCTGCCCGACTGGCCCACCAGGGCCACGGTAGCTCCGGCCGGAATGGTAAGGCTGATATTTCGCAGCACCGGACGGGTGTCGTAGCTGAAGCTTACGTTTTTAAGTTCTATGCAGCGGTTGAGCAGCGGCAGGCGTGCGGGGCTGTCCGGGTCGGCAATGGGGTTGGGAGTGCCGAGAATTTTGTCGACACGTTCCATCGAGGCCAGGCCTTTCTGTATGGCGTACATGGCTTTGCTGAGTTCCTTTGCCGGATTTATAATGCTGTAGAACATTATCATATAATATATGAACGAGGCAGCTTTCATGCCGGAATAGCCGCCTAAAATCAGCGAGCCGCCGAACCACAGCACAATGGCAATGGCAGTGGTACCCAGCAGTTCGCTCATGGGGTGGGCCAAAGCCTGACGGCGCGCCACCTGGTTGCTGAGGCGGTAAAAGCGCTGATTCTCGTGGCAGAAGCGTTTCTGCACTTTATCTTCGGCGTTGAAGGCCTTGATTATGCGCAGGCCGCCCAGAGTTTCCTCGATGTTGCTCATAAGCACGCCCCACTGGTTCTGAGCCTCGAGCGATGTGCGCTTGAGGCGTTTGCCCACCTTGCCCATGGCCATACCGGCTATAGGCAGGAGTACCAGCACAAACAGTGTCAGCTGCCACGATATAGCTATCATAGCGCCCAGACAGCAGATTATCATCACGGGGTTTTTGAACATCATGTCGAGCGACGACATGATTGAGTTTTCGATTTCAGCCACGTCGCCGCTCATACGGGCCATTACATCGCCTTTGCGTTCGGCGGTAAAGAAGCCTATGGGCAGACGGGTTATCTTTTCATATACCCAGTTGCGCAGGTCGCGCACTATGCCGGAGCGAAGCGGAATTATGCAGTAGCTGCTCATGTAAGTGGCTCCGGTCTTGAGCATGGTCATCACCACCAGGGCCAGAGCCAGCCAGGCCAGTGTGGTGCTGGCGCCCTGAGTGCTTATCATCTGCTGGGTATAATAGTAGAAGTTGTTCACGGCCACATCCTTTATGGAGTTGCCGTCGCCCAGTGGCATGTATGTGTACACATCCTCCTTAATCTGGAACAGCATTTCCAGAATAGGTATTATAAGGGCGAAGGAGAAGAGGGTGAGAATGGCGGCCAGGATATTGAAAAATATGTTCAGCGCCAGATATTTTTTGTACGGAGGCACAAAGCGCCTCAATAGTCGGAACAGTTCTTTCATTCTTCTTCGTCGGGATGCTTAAGATAATATTGTTCGAGCATTGGAGCAATGTCGAAGTAATAACGCTGTGGGGTGGCGTCGTTTTTTTTGGCGGGCCGCCCGTCGAGTACGTCGAATGCAGGCTCCTCGAAGCTGTGCCCGGTCGACACTATGCCCGAGAGGTTAAGGAAGTCGTATTCATGGCGCGGATATACCACCACCCACGCGTTCTGCGCGTCTGCGCCGGTACCGCTTTTGGCTATTACTTTGAGTATGTGGTTGAGTTTATACTGCCAGATTTTGGAGAGGTCGTACTTGCCGTTGAGTTCGTAGACGTAAATCAGGTTTGTGAGCTGCTGCAGGTCTACCGGATTGTCGAGTATCGCCACTCTTGCATAGTCAAGAATCTTGTTGCGGTCGCTGCGGTTCTTCTCGGGCTTTGCGTAGATGGTGGCCAGCGCCTCGAGCTCGCCCGGATGCACAGGCTTGCGATAGGGGTCGTAGTCTTCCTGAAACAGTGTGCCGTAGTAAAAATACTGGAAGTCGACACTGCTCATGGCGGTGTCGTTGGCAAGGAAGCGTTTGAGCAGCTTCGGATAGTAGTACGGCGATGCGGGATCGCACGAGGCATTGCGTATAGAGTCAAGCGCCGGACGCCCCAAAACGGTCTTTGCCGCACCGTCTGTGGCCCCGCTTACCGACATCGAAAAAAATATTAAAGAAAGTAAAGCGAGTATAACGGATTGTATAAATTTCATTGAATTGTACTTTAGAGAGGGGAAAATCGGGCCTTCCGGCCCCCGAAAGTGCCCGTTTGGCATACTTCTGCCACAAATTTACAAAAAAAATACCGCATGGGCAAATTCAGCATATACCGTAAACAGGCAGCTCTTTGAATTTGCCCATGCGGTATTTTTTCTGTAATTTTGTAGCATGAAAAGAATATATATAGCCGCGGCTGTCGCAGCGGCTGCTTTTTCAAGCATGGCAACCACTCCGGTTGAGTTGCAGTACTCAGCATCGCTGGAACTGAACGCCTCGACCGGACGTACTGCGCCATATATGATAGGTTCGTGGAAAAACGGACGTATCCCCTACAAAAACAGCGCCTTGCTCGACCTTGGCGTAACGAAGGAGCTTGACCTCGGCAAACGTTTCGACTGGAGTGCCGGCGCAGAGGTGCTTACCGGCTGGCAGCACTCGCTTGATTTCGACCGATATTTCGCCGAGAATAAAACCTGGGGCACCAGCACCTTGACTCCGTCAAGGATATGGCTCCAGCAACTTTATGCCTCGGTGAAATACCGCGGTGTGTTTCTGCAGGCAGGCATGAAGGACAATAAGTCGCTGATTCTGCCCGACGACCTCTCCAGCGGCGACATAACCCTGAGCAACAACGCCCGTCCGGTGCCGGAAATATGCGCCGGATTCGTCGACTTCCAGGACATTCCGCTCACCGAAGGATGGGTGCAGATAAACGGCCGTATAGGCTACGGACGGTTTATGGACGACGGATTCGACCGCACACAATACAACCATTACAACTGGGTAATCGCTCAGGACGTGTACTACACCTACAAGCGCTGCCACTTCCGGACCAAGCCGTCGCAGCCCCTCAGCATCACCGTGGGCATGCAGACCGCAGGACAGTTCGGCGGAAGATCGTATATGTACAGCCGGGGCAAACTCGTCGATACCCGCGACCGCGGATTACGCCTGCGCTATATCTGGGACATGTTTTTTCCCAGGCAGGGCAACGGCGACAGCTATTACGAGGGCAACTCGCTCGGAAGCTGGGACTTCAAGGCCCGCTACCGTCTGCCCGACGAAAGTGAACTCAGTTTCGCCTTCGAATGGCCGTGGGAAGACGGCTCGGGCATAGGCAAACTCAACGGCTGGGACGGCCTGTGGGGCATATACTACAGCCGACCCGGACGACATTTGATAAGCGGCGCGGCCTTAGAGTACCTCGACTTCCGCAACCAGAGCGGACCGCTGCACTACGCGCCCGGCGACCATACCGACACCGACATAACGGCTTCGGCCACCGGCGGCGACAACTACTACAACAACGACGTGTACAGTGCCTACGACAACTACGGACTCTCGCTCGGCACTCCCTTTCTGGTGTCGCCGCTCTATAACGCCGACGGCTATCCGGCTTACCTGTACACCCGCAGCCGCGGATTCCACGCTGCATTAAAAGGCTGTGCCGGCTGCGAGGTCGACTATAGGCTGATGCTCAGCTGGCAGGAAGCATGGGGCAACGGACGACTGCCGCGCACCACGGCCCTGCACAACACATCCATGATGGCCGAGGCCCGCTGGAATGCCGCACGAATCACTCCCGGTCTGAGCCTCTGCGTTCAGGCGGCCTTCGACTCGGGCAACCTGCGCGGCGATAATTTCGGCGCATACATATCTGTGAAATACCAAGGCAACCTCACATTCAAAAAATGAAATCTCTACGCATATTCCTGCCCGTGCTGCTCGCATTCATAGCCATGGGCTGCACACATAACGACGGCGACATAGGCCCCTGGTTCGGCTCATGGGCCATGCCCGCGATGACTGTCGACGGCGATACTCCCCCCGGATTCGACCCTGTTGCCACAGTGTGGGAATTCCAGTCGGAGGTAGTGCGCATAGGGCTGCTCGATGACCACCACGACTTCGCCGCCACCGCCTGGGGTACATGGCGCGAAGCCGACGGACGGCTGTATCTCGATTTTACCCACGGGAACGGCGAGTACACAGCTCCGTCCTGGCTGCTGATGCAGCCAGGCAAAGTGCTCGACCTATCCATTGTGAAACGCGAAAACCGCCGCATGGTACTCCGATACATAACCCCAAAGGGGGAGTCCGTTGTTTACACTCTTAAGAAAACCTGGTAAAATGATTGATATAAACAAACCCGTACTGGTGACCGGCGCCGACGGCTTTATCGGCAGCCACCTCACCGAACTGCTCCTCAGCCAAGGCTACCGCGTTCGCGCCCTGGCACAGTACAACTCGTTCAACTCCTGGGGCTGGCTCGAGCAGGTACAGCACCCCAATCTGGAAGTGGTATGCGGCGATGTGCGCGACCCCAATTTCTGCCGTACTATCTGCCGCGGCATAGGCACCGCCTTCCATCTGGCGGCCCTCATTGCCATACCGTTCAGCTATGTGGCGCCCGACAGCTACGTAGACACCAATGTCAAAGGCACCCTCAATATGTGTCAGGCAGCCCGCGACGAGGGCCTTGACCGTCTTGTGGTGACTTCGACCAGCGAAGTCTACGGCACAGCCCTGTACGTGCCCATCGACGAGAAGCACCCGCGCCAGCCGCAGTCGCCATACTCAGCCACCAAAATCAGCGCCGACGCAATCGCCGAGAGCTTCTTCCTGAGCTTCGGACTGCCCGTGGTCATCGCACGCCCATTCAATACCTACGGACCCCGGCAGAGCGCACGCGCAATCATACCTACAATCATAACCCAAATTGCCGCCGGCGAGCGACGGATTAAAGTAGGCGACCTTACTCCCACCCGCGACTTCAACTTCGTCACCGACACCACACGCGGATTCGTGGCCCTGGCCAACGCCGAGGGCATCGAAGGTCGCGACATCAACATTGCCACCGGCACCGAAATAAGCATGGCCGACACACTGCGCACCATAGCCCGGCTGATGGATTCGGAGGTGGAATGGGTTACCGACCCGGCCCGACTGCGCCCCGGCAACAGCGAGGTACGGCGCCTCTGCGGCGACAACAGCGTGATTTCAGCGCTCACCGACTGGCGTCCGCAAGTAAGCATAGAGAGTGGGCTGCAGCAAACCATCGAGTGGTTTATCAAGCCCGAAAACCTGGCCATGTACAAGGCCGGCATATATAACGTATAAACCATATCCGTCGCCGATGAGAATAACCGTCGCAACCGGCACACGCGCCGACTGGGGATTGCTGTCGCCCTTGGCCCGGGCTCTCGACAAGCTGCCCGGATTCGACGTGAGCATACTTGCCACCAACATGCACCTGCTGCAGCAGTTCGGCAACACGCTGTCTGAAATCGAGGCCGACGGCTTTGATATAGCCGCACGTGTGCCCATGCCGGGAGGCGACACTCCGGCTGACCGGGCCGTGGCCATGGGTGTATGCCTGGAGGGCTCGGCCCGCGAACTGGCCCGGCTGCAGCCCGACCTGCTGCTGATTCTGGGCGACCGCTACGAGATGCTGGCCATAGCCTCGGCGGCCACCATGCTGGGCATTCCGATTGCTCACCTCCACGGCGGCGAACTCACCTACGGAGCCATCGACGACAATATACGCCACGCCATAAGCAAGCTCTCGGCTCTTCACTTCACTTCAACCGAGAAGGCCCGACAACGCCTCATAGCCATGGGCGAACAACCTTCGAGGGTGATAAACACCGGTGCCATAGGAGTGTGGAATTTCTGCAATTTCAAACCTATGCCAAAGGCTGAAATCGAGGCGTCGCTGAATATAAGCCTCGACCGCCCCACTCTGCTGGCGACATTCCACCCCGCCACTCTCGACCCCGCCGACCCGACAATACGCTGCCGCGCCATGCTCGAGGCACTCGACAGTTTTGCCGACCGGCAGCTGATTATCACCTACCCCAACAATGATTCGCGCTCACAAGGCATCATCAACGAAATCGAGGCATATACCGCAGCAAATCCGCAACGGGTACTGACTGTGCGCTCGCTGGGTCTGCGCCGCTACCAGTCGATTCTGCCATACGTCGAGGCTGTAATAGGCAACAGCAGCAGCGGTATACTCGAAGTGCCGTCGGCCGGCATTCCTACAGTAAACATAGGCATGCGCCAGGACGGCCGCGACCGCGCACCATCGGTAATCGACTGCGGCGACAGCGCCGACGACATCCGCCGCGCCATAGCTCGCGCGCTCAGCCCTGAATTCCGCGACATCGCAGCTAAGGCCTGCAACCCATACTACCGCCCCGACACGCTCACCCTTATGGTAAACGCCATAACGTCATGCGACCCCGAGGCTCTGAAAACTAAAAAATTCCACCATATATGCACCGACCGTTGATAATAATACCAGCCCGCGGAGGCAGCAAGGGGATTCCCCGCAAAAACATACGCCTGCTCGATGGCAAGCCTCTGATTGCATACAGCATCGAAGTGGCCAAAGCAGTGGCCGCCGACACCGACGACATAATACTCAGCACCGACGACGCCGAGATTGCACGGATTGGACGCGAATGGGGCATAGAGGTACCATACACCCGTCCGGCCGAACTTGCCGACGACACCACCGGCACACGCGAGGTGCTGCTGCACGCCATGGACTGGGCCGACAGCCGTGGCATGACTTACGACTGTGTGCTGCTGCTGCAGCCTACATCGCCTCTGCGGACTGTAGCCGATGTAGAGGCTGCGCTGAAGCTGTACCGGCCCGACATCGACATGGTGGTGAGCGTGATGCCCTCTGCTGCTAATCCATACTACGACTGCTTCGAAACCAATGCCGACGGCTTCCTGGGAATATGCAAGGGCCCCGGCACATATACCCGCCGTCAGGATGCCCCCGAGGCCTGGCAATACAACGGAGCGGTATATGTAATCAATCCTACCTCGCTGCGACAGATGCCCATGGGATGCTTTGCACGGCGTGTGCCCTCGGTAATGCCTCGCGAAAACAGCATTGACCTTGACACCCCGCTCGACTGGACCATAGCCGAATCTATAATCAACGCACGAAAATGAATCCCGAAAAGTACCTCATACCTGGCCGAGCAATGGTGCTTGAGGCCCTTGCTCGCCTGAACGACCTCTCGGGCGGCGCCATGACTCTGTTTGTCGTCGACAGCGACGGCTGCGTGCGGGGCTCGCTCACCGACGGCGACGTGCGCCGGGCTCTTCTGGCCGGCATGCAGCTGGAATGTACCGTCGACCGGGCCGCTCAACACGATTTCCGCTTTCTGCAAGCCGGCAAGCCCGATGTGGAGCTGATTCGCGACTGCCGAAAGCGTGGCCTGCGGCTGCTGCCCGAACTCAATGCCGACGGCACCCTCAGGCGGATAATCAATCTCGACCACACATCGAACCTGCTGCCTATGGGCGCGATACTCATGGCCGGCGGACGCGGCGAGCGCCTGCGTCCACAGACACTGGCCACCCCCAAGCCGTTGCTGCAAATCGAGGGCAAAGCCATCATCGACTATAATATCGAGGCCCTTGCAGCTGTTGGAATCGACGACATTACAGTGACCACTCGCTACCTGGCCGAGCAACTCGACGACCACTTTGCTACACCGGTAGCCGGGGTGAATGTGCGCACGGTTCGCGAAGACCGCCCGCTCGGCACCATCGGAGCAGTGAGCCTCATCGACCTTCCGCCTGCCGGCTGTACTCTGGTGATGAATTCCGACCTCCTTACCACAATATCGTTCGAAGACTTGTACATACACCACCGCAAATCGGAGGCGGCAGTCACAATAGCCACAGTACCCTATCAGGTGTCGGTGCCGTTTGCGATACTGACCACCGAAGGCGACCGTGTGACCGGTCTGGAGGAGAAACCGTCGTACGCCTACTTCGCCAACGCCGGCATATACATTTTCGAAAACCGTATTCTGCGCAGCGTGGACTCCGACCGTCCTACCGACGCTCCCGACCTGATTGCGAGCGCAATAGCCCGTGGCGAGAAAGTAAGTTACTTCCCCATCAACGGCACCTGGCTCGATGTGGGTACCCCGGCTGACTTCGCCCAGGCCTCGGAGCTGATGCGCCACCATATTAATTTCAGCCGACGCTGAAAAAACACACTTTTTATTGTTATATCCACGGGGGAAGGCGGTTACATCGCCACCCGTCATACCACTACAACACTAACTGACTACATACAATGGCAGACTCAAACTTCATAGATTATGTAAAGATACTTTGCCGCTCGGGTAAGGGCGGCGCCGGCTCGCGCCACTTCCACCGGGCCAAATATGTGCCCAAGGGCGGCCCCGACGGCGGCGACGGCGGTCGCGGCGGCCACATCATACTGCGCGGCAACGCCAACATGTGGACCCTGCTGCCACTGAAGTACCGACGCCACATATTCGCTGGCAACGGCCAGAGCGGAGGCGCCGGACGCAGTTTCGGCAAGGATGGCGACGACGTGATAATCGAAGTGCCGTGCGGCACTGTGGTGTTCGATGCCGAAACCGGCGAATTTCTCTGCGAGGTGACATCAGACGGCGAAGAAGTGAAGCTGCTCAAAGGTGGCAGGGGCGGTCTGGGCAACTGGCACTTCAAAAGCGCCACCAACCGCACTCCGCGCTATGCTCAGCCCGGCGAACCGGCTATAGAGCGCTCGGTAATTCTGGAGCTGAAGATGCTTGCCGACGTGGGCCTGGTAGGCTTCCCCAACGCCGGCAAGTCCACTCTGCTGTCGGCAGTATCGGCTGCCAGACCTAAAATCGCCGACTATCCCTTCACCACCATGGAACCGCAGCTTGGCATTGTAAGCTACCGCGACAACCGCTCCTTTGTAATGGCAGACATTCCGGGTATAATCGAAGGTGCTTCGGAGGGCAAGGGCCTTGGTCTGCGCTTCCTCCGTCATATCGAGCGGAACGCCGTGCTGCTGTTTCTGGTGCCCGCCGATGCCGACGATATTGTTGAGCAATACAACATTCTGCTCAACGAACTGCAGCAGTTCAACCCGCAGCTGGCCGACAAACACCGCATTCTGGCAATCAGCAAAAGCGATATGCTCGACCAGGAACTGATGGACGAGATAGCCGACACGCTGCCCGCCGACGTGCCATTCGTGTTCATTTCGTCGGTAACAGGCCAAGGCATCACCGAACTCAAAGACACCCTCTGGCGCGCCATAACCGACGACTCCAACCGCCTGGCGACACCCGACATTGTACACCGGCCCCTCGACGGCCATCACCGTGTACGCGAGGAAGACGATTTCATTTTCAAATACGAGCCAACCGAGGAAGAACTGGCCGAGGAAGCCGAAGACCTGCGCCAGATTTCGCCGGATAGCTGGGGCGAGGACTATGACGATGGTTTCTATCCCTGGGACGAAGACGTCGAGGAAGAAGACGATCAGCAATAACATCTCACCTTACAAGCCATGACAGTATCGGAACTCAACAGACATATAATAGCCACGCTTACGCCCGTACTGGGCCGGGGCGAGGCCGGGTCTGCCGCACGCATTATATGGGACGATGTGCTGCACTATACTCCTGCACAGATTGTGATTCGCGGTGACCACCGACTCGAACCTTTCACACAGGAGCACATCGACGAACTGCTGCGCAGGGTATGCGCGGGCGAGCCGCTCCAATACGCCATAGGCAGCGCTCGCTTTATGGGCATGGATCTGAAAGTGACACCCGACACCCTGATTCCGCGCCCCGAAACTGCCGGGCTGGTTGATCTTATCACTGACCGCTTCGGACAGCGGGCCGACCTGCGGGTGCTCGACGTTGGTACCGGCAGCGGCTGTATAGCCCTGGCCCTCAGCAGAGCGCTCAGGTTTGCCGACATTGATGCCATGGATATATCGCAAGCGGCTTTGGATGTGGCCCGCGAAAACGCCGAAACCCTCGGCTGCAATATCAATTTAATACCGGCCGACGCCCTGCAGCTCCCCGCCTGTGGTCTGAGCGAAGTGAAAAACACTCCTCAGACTTACGACATAATTGCAAGCAACCCGCCATATGTACTCGACTCCGAAGCCACCGAAATGGATGCCCGCGTACTCGACCACGAGCCCAAGACGGCCCTT
The DNA here is from genome assembly GCA_910578365.1 of uncultured Muribaculaceae bacterium. Lineage (GTDB taxonomy): Bacteria > Bacteroidota > Bacteroidia > Bacteroidales > Muribaculaceae > CAG-873. Next base: position 10,816 of record CAJTRC010000027.1, on the reverse strand, counting down.
TTTGTGCCCGACAGCGACCCGTTGAAATTCTACCGGCCCATAAGTGAATACGCCCGCAAGGCACTGCGCCCCGGCGGCATGCTCTTCTTTGAGATCAATCCCAAGGAGGTGGCGGCCATGTCGAAGATGCTATACGGCCTCGGCTTCGGCAATGTAGAGATACACAACGACTATCTGGGACGCAAACGCTTTGCCACCGCCGCCGTATGATACAGCGAAAACCACTCACACCCGAGCGTGCACTGGTGCGCGCCGAAGAACTCTGCGTACGCGCCGAACGCTCCTCGGACGAGATAATGAAAAAACTCAGGCAGTGGGGCCTCACAGCCACTGAAGCCGAAAAAATAAAAGCCTCGCTGATACAGCGCCGTTTTATTGACGACCGCCGTTTCTGCGAGGCTTTCGTGCGCGACAAAGTGAACTTCGCACGCTGGGGACGCCGCAAAATCGCTATGGCCCTGTATGCCAAAGGCGTGGACCGCGACATCAGCGCCGAAGTCCTCGCCTCGATTGACATGGAGCGCTACGAAGAAAACCTGCGCCACATAATGGATGTGAAGCGCCGCTCCATAGTCGGGCCCGATACCTTCGAGGGCCGCACCAAACTGTTCCGTTTCGCGGTTTCGCGCGGTTTCGAGCCCGAACTTATAAAAAAATTTATCTGACTGCCACTTTTTCAACCTTGCTGCCTTGGCGTCGTATGAATATGCCGTTTGCAGGTTCGGCCACACGTACACCCTGAAGATTGTAGTACTCAACAGGAGCATTTTCAGAGCCGCCAACGGATACGTCGGATATCGAGGTCTGCATGCCCGCCGGCAGTTTTACCTTGGCTGCAAGTATACCCCAGCTCGCTGGCGCGGCACTGTCATCACTTCCTGACATTCCAAAAGCCTTGTTGCCACGGGCCGCAATATAGCATACTCCATTGGCGGCATCGTAAGCAGAGGTCACTAACGAAGGAGCGCCACCTTTGGTTATAAGGTTGAACTCGCCATTGAGATCTGCCACCAGTGTTGCAGCATCGTAACGGCGAATGAACACACCCACGTTGGCGTTCATTACATAACCGAGTACATATATATTGTCGGGCTTCTCCGGATTGGCCATCACGCTCATATAACCGGTAAGGCCGGTCTTGGCGAATGCACCGCCCTGGCAGAACTCATCGTCGCGGCTATCGCGGGCTGCAAGCCATTTGCCGTCTGCAGCGTCGAGTTTAACCACAAAGCCCTCGCGGAGCTGGCCCTGAGTAGATGCGATGAATTTGGTGTCGTCGTCGGGGTCGGAAAATTTCAGGTTGTACTGGCCTACAAACCACAGGGCACCGCATACATATTCAAGACCGCAGTTCTGCAGCGCATTTTTGCCTGCGACTTGCTCGCCGGGGAAACATTTGGCCCACTGCACCTGCAGGTCGGTATCGGCGCAAAGCACAAGCGGGCTCATTATCGACGAGGGTTTCAGCACCTTGTCTGCGGCCTTCAGCTCACTGCCGTCACCGATAATATAACCTTGGGCAAACAGTTTGCCGCCGGCATATTTCAGCTTGCTGCAGTAAGCGGCGGTGGCAGTGCCCTCGAGTGTAAGCGAGTTGCGGTAATATCCTTGCTTGTCGAGGCCCAGCAGAAGAAAGTCGCCGCAGGCGGTCTGAGGGTCGCCGGACCAGTTGGCGGTGTTCACGGGCACCAGAGTTTCCGAGCCGCCCCCGGCCTTTGCCACTGTAAGCGGACTGCGGTAGTTCAGCGCTACATAGATATTGTCGTCGGCATCCACAGCCACCGCCCCTACTTTGAATGTATCGGCCCGGAAATCGGAATCGTCACCTCCTGCGGCACCCTGAGCAGGTTCGGTACTGAAATCCAGCATGCGGTTCCATTCGATATGGCCGTCAGCACTTACCTTGGTAACCATCATACGATAGTAGCGGCGATTGCAAATCCACTCAACAGCGGTTTCATTGCCGTCGGCATCGAAAAGGCTTATATTGCGGTCGAGCATTCCGTCGGTGTGGCGTACTTTTGAAATCACCACACAGCCGCCGTCGGAAGTCAGCGCTGTTCCGCCGGCGTTATTGGCAAAGTCACCGCTGTTGCTGTATACCACCCATAGTTTCTCGCCGGCGGCGTTTGTTTTCAGCAAGGTAAAATTATTATTCTGAGAGTTTCCGGCATTATAAAGGGCACCGGTGTAAAGCGGAGTTCCGCCAAAACGTACTTCCGGAGCCACTTCAGTGCTGCCATAGGAACCGAACCAATAGACGTCACCTTCGGAATTCACATTCACAGATGTAGCCTGGTCGCCGGCGCTTGTATCACCATCGATAAGCTTACCCCATTCAACTACGGGACTGCTTTGGGCAAACATGCACCCTGTCAGCGACATGGCAAAAAAGCCAAGTAATTGTTTCTTCATAATTTACTTTGATTTAAATTTTCGCACTGCAAAATTACAACCGGCCATAGAAACACGAAATACCCTTTTTTGATGATTTTGTCAATTGCGTCTGAAACAAAATTACCCGATTAAGAGTATTTCACACATTTTTCAATAATTGTAACTTTGCAGGGTAAAATCATGAGAAAATCAAGTTTACTTATATTAATTTCATCCATATTGTCGGGCTACGGCACGGCATATGCCACAGAGCCACAGATCGAGGAGATTGACACTCTTTCCATACCCGATTTATCGGAAGCAATCGTGCTGGGCGAAGTAACCGTAACCGCCCGCGAGAGCCGGGGCATAACCAGCAGTTCGCGTATCGACCGTTCGGCCATGCAGCATCTGCAGCCTACGAGTTTCAGCGACCTGCTGGAATTGCTGCCCGGCAACATCAGCCAGACTCCCGACATGGGCAAGGCCAACACCATAACCTTGCGTGAAACCGGCGCAATAAGCGCCACCGGCGCCAAATCGGGCCTTTCTGACGACTATGCAATCACGTCGCTGGGTACTCTGTTCATAGTCGACGGCGCACCCATCAGCGGCGATGCCGACCTGCAGTCGGTGCCTTCGGCCTCCGCATCGGACCCCGAAAGCAAACGCTCGGTCACAAACCGCGGAGTAGACATGCGCACTCTCTCAACCGACGACATAGAATCGGTGGAAATAGTGCGCGGTATACCATCGGCAGAGTACGGCAACCTGACATCGGGTATGGTGAATATAAAACGCATGCGCCGCGCCACTCCTTTCACCGGACGCTTCAAGGCCGATGAATACAGCAAACTGTTTTCGATAGGTAAAGGCATGGCCCTCGGACGACAGCTAATCAATGTCGACATGGGTTATCTTGACTCAAAATCCGACCCTCGCGACAACCGCGAGAACTACAAGCGAGTGAACGGCTCGCTGCGCGCCCGACTTACATTCGGCAGTGATTCGTCGGCCATACGCAGCGAATGGAACCTCGGCACAGACTTCACCGGTTCGTTCGACAATGTAAAACCAGACCCTGATCTGAACTACAACCGTATCAACGAATTCGAGAGCGCTTATCGCCGCATGAGCATAAACTCGGCGCTCACTTTCATCACCCCACGCATAAAATGGCTTAAAAGTATAAGCCTCAACGCCTCGGCAAGCTATCAAACCGACCGCCTAACCCGGCGCAAGCAGGTGGCGCCTCAACGCGCCTCTATAGCCCCGGGCGGCATGAACGAAGGAGTCCACGACGGCCACTACCTGTTGGGCGAATACATAGCCGACTTTGTAAGCGACGGCCGCCCGATGTCGCTGTTTGTGAAACTGCATGGCGATGGCTCACGCAGCCACGGTATATTCACACACAGCTACAAAGCCGGAGTCGAATGGCAGACAGACAAGAACTTCGGCCGCGGCCAGGTGTACGACCTCCAGCGGCCACTGAGCGCCGCCTGGACAACCCGACCGCGTGAGTTCCGCTCCATTCCGGCACTGAACATATTCTCGGCCTATGCCGAGGATTATGTGAAGCTGAACTTCGGCGGCAGCCACTCCCTCGAGCTCCAGGCCGGCATACGCACACAGCACCTTGCCGGACTCGACAGCCGCTACCGGCTGGCACACCTCGTTTATGCCGACCCGCGTGTAAACGCCGTTTACAACCTGCCATCGTTCGAACTCGGCAACAGCCCGATGCGCCTGCTTGCCGCCGGAGGTTTCGGACTCACCACCAGAATGCCGACCGTCGACTATCTGTTTCCGCAACTGCATTACAACGACATAATACAGCTAAACTACTACGACACTTCCAATCCTGCGGAATACAGCCGAGTAAGTCTGCGCACCTATATTGCCGACCCCACCAACTACGAGTTGCGCGCGGCCCGTAACCGCAAATGGGAAGTACGCCTTGGCGCCGACTGGAAAGGCAATCGTGTATCGGTTACTTTTTTCCGCGAGAACATGCATTCGGGTTTCCGCTATTCGGCTGTGTACGACAGCTACGCCATGCGGCGCTACGATGCCTCGGGCATAGTGCCCGGGTCGCTGAGCGCTCCCCCGAATCTGGAAAGCCTGCCTTATGCCGATGTACGCATCCTCGACGGCTACCGCCGCGTGACCAACGGCAGCCGCATCGACAAGAGCGGCATCGAATATCAGATTAATACCGTGCGTTGGGAACCGCTGCACACCTCGCTGATTATCAGCGGCGCCTGGTTCCGCAGCCGCTATTCGAACTCGCAGATGCTGTTCACTGCCGTAAACGATGTGGTGGGCGGTGCTGCGGTAAGCGACAGCTATGTTGGCCTTTATCAGACCGATGAAGGACGTGTGAACCAACAGTTCAACACCAGCTTCATGTTCGATACCCAGATACCGCGCTGGGGCCTGCTGTTCTCCACCTCAGTGCAGTGCATGTGGTTTGTGAAAACACGCCGTCTTCGCGAGGAAGGAGTTCCCGTGCAGTACATCGCCGCCTCCGACGGCCTGCTCCACCCCTACACCGAGGCCGACCGCAACGACCTGATGCTGCAGTATCTGGTGCGCAACTTCAACGAATCAGTATTCCGCACCCAATCGGTGCCTCCGGCAATATACCTCAACCTCAAGGCCACAAAACAGATAGGCAGCCGGCTGCGTATCTCGGCTTTTGTCAACCGCATTATCGATTATCTACCCGAGTATCAGAGCAACGGCCTTACAATACGCCGTCTGTCGGATGTTTACTTTGGCATGGAAACAAATATAACATTATGAAATACCTGCTTCTGCTTTTAACAGCTGTTCTGCTGTGCGCCTGCGAGGACAAGTTCGCCGACGGCAGCGCATCGCGCACCACACTGCATGTGGAGCTCGATATGCCGCAGTTGCCCGAAGGGGCCGAAATCTGCAACCCTCTTATCACAGTGTTCAACATCAGCACCCAGACTGCGGCCACATACACCCCGCAGAGCGAGATTCTGCTTCTGTCCGGCCTGTACGACATCAGCTACAGCGCCACCGTGGATGTGCCCGGCGCAACATCATCGACCCTGCGCGGCCTCAGTGCTTCGGTACAGATCGGCGGTACCGAACAGACCGTGGCGATAAAGCTCTACAACAATATCGACACGGACGACCTGATTATATCGGAAGTATTCTTCGCCGGCACCCTGCAGAGGTCAGGCAACCAGTATTACGGCGATGACTACGTGAAACTATACAACAACACCGACCATGTGATTTATGCCGACGGCATAACGCTGTTTGAATCGCGCTTCCTGACCACGGAGAAACACGACTATGACCCCGACATCATGGACGAGGCCATGACCGTACAGGCACTCTATACTGTGCCGGGAAACGGCACCGACGTACCGGTGCAGCCCGGCGAGTCGCTGTTGCTGTGCGACACAGGCATCGACCACCGTGTGGCCAATCCCAACTCGTTCGACCTCAGCAAGGCCGATTTCGAGTGGTATGACGTCAGCACCCAGCCCAGCGCACTCGACATCGACGGGCCTGTGCCAAATCTCGACAAATGGTACTGCTATACAAAATCGTTCTGGCTGCTGCACAACCGCGGTTTCAGAGCCATAGGTATAGCACGCATACCGATTGAACGCGACAGCTATCTCAAAGATTATTTCTACACATACAATTACATACTGATGACGGTGGCTGGCGATTTTCCCATGAGCCAAAGCGCCTACAGGATGCCTAACGAGTGGATTGTCGATGTTGTGAACTGTTCGGTCGACGCACTCTACAGCTGGAACGTATGCTCGCCGCAACTCGACTGCGGCTACACCGCCTGCGGCACAATCGATGCAGACAAGACCCGCTACTTCCACAGCGTGCGCCGTAAACTGCTGTATGTAACTGACGACGGACGCGCGGTGCTGAAAGATACCAACAACTCTACTGAAGACTTCAACCGCATGTGTGTGCCTTCGGAAATCGAGCTGCAGGGCACCGCCACTGACTCGCAGGGAACTCCGTGTACCACCCGTACCTACGACGGTATAACACCTGTGCCATGAAGAAAGCGCTGATTTTATCGACAGCACTGCTATGTGGTGTGGCGGCCAATGCAGCCGGACGCGCCGACTCGCTGCTGCAGGCAGTGGAGTACAGCAATTCCGGTCTGTGGCTCATGGCCGACGCCGTGTTCGACAACGTAGCCATCGACCAGTGGCGCCTGCCGCTGGGATACACCGCCGTAAACGGCTCATACAATCGCCGGGAACGCGATTATAGCTGGCAGGGAAGCGCATCGACATATACACACTACCGAAGTTCGACCCTGTGCGGAGGCGCCGCATACAGCAACGGCAAACGCCGTAATATGCCATGGTGCGAAACCACGGATCCCGAATTGCTCTACCCTTATCTGCTGGCCGATACCGTTGGCGGCGATCTCAACAGCGAGATATACACTTTCAGCGGCTCGTATGCCGACCACAGCGACCGCTGGGCATGGGGTGCCTCGCTGGCCTATAAGGCTACCCTCGAATACCGCAGTGTCGACCCGCGCCCACGCAATGTAGCCGGCTGCCTCGATGCTTCGGCGGCCATTGCCTATAGGCTTTTCGACAACTATTGGCTGGGGGGCGACCTTACTTTTCGGCGCTACACCCAGAGCAACGACATTGAGTTCAAATCGGAGATGGGCATAGATAAGATATACCATCTCACCGGTCCTGAAAGCCATTACGCGCGCTTTGCAGGTGTAGGGCTCTCGACTCATTACCGGGGCTACCGCTACGGTGGCGGCCTGACCCTCTATCCGGCCTCGGGCCGGGGCTTCTTCATCCGTGCGGCCACCTCACGCTTCAGTTTCGACAACATTATCACAGACCTGAACAAACTGCCCATGGCTTCGGCCACCCACTATACTTTCGAGGCCATGGCAAGTTATCTACACCCCGGAGAAGGCTTTTTCTGGGGCGCCAACGCCCGGCTGCAGACCGCCCGGCGTCATGGCACCGAGAATATATTCGGCGATGCGTCGTCGGGCGTATATCCGCAGATTGGCTCGCTGCAGATGTATTCACACAACTCCACCACCCTATCGGCATCGGTACTTGGCGGTATCTGCAGCGGCCGGTCGCAGCTTTGGCTACGCCTTACTCCGGGCTACAGCTACGAGTCCACCGCTTACCGCAGCCCTCGTTATTATCAGAGCCGGCGCTCATTCACTCCGCGTGCCGAGCTAAGCTGGTCGGACCGCATGGTGCCCTGCTGGCTGTTCATGGCCCGGGCGGCCTATGAACGTACCCCGCTCTACAGCCATGTGTACAGCATGCGTGCCGGAGCGGCATACATGCTCGGGCAACGCCTGGGCCTGAGTGTCGACGGCTGCACCGATTTCATGCCCTCGGGCCGGAAAAACTACACCATATCATTAGGATTAATCTTTTAACAATTTATATATGAAATCAATTCTCAGCACTCTGTTCGCGACCGCGGCTCTGTGGATGTCGGCGGCCAATCCCATTCCGCCGGATCCTTCGGTGCGCATAGGCACCCTCGACAACGGCCTCACATATTATATAAGGCAGAACACCACCCCGGCAGGCCAGGCCGACTTCTTCCTGGCCCAGCGCGTGGGTTCGGTAAACGAAGACGACAGTCAGCAAGGCCTGGCACACTTTCTGGAGCACATGTGCTTCAACGGAACCGAACACTTTCCGGGCAACTCGCTTATAAGCTATCTCGAAAGCCTTGGCGTGAAGTTCGGAGCCAACCTCAACGCCTACACAAGTACCGACGAAACCGTGTATAACATCTGCCAGGTACCCTCGGCAAGGCAGTCGGCCCTGGACTCATGCGTGATGATACTGGGCGACTGGAGCGGACGCCTGTTGCTGCAGACTGCCGACATCGACGCCGAACGCGGCGTGATTTTGGGCGAGATGCGCCAGCGCTCAAATCCCGGCGGCCGCATCCTCACGGCACTTGCCCCGCAGATTTACCAGGGGAACATCTACGGCAGCCGTATGCCCATCGGCAAGAAGGAAATCATTGAAAATTTCAAACCCGAAACACTCCGCGACTATTACCGCCGCTGGTACCATCCACTCAACCAGGCCGTGGTGATTGTGGGCGATTTCGACCCCGATGCCATAGAGCAGAGCATACGGCGCCATTTCGCCGGACTTAAACCCGCAGCCGGGGCACAGCAGGCCACGACTATCGAAGTAGCCGACAACTGCGAACCGATAATAGTATGCGGCTCTGACCCCGAACAGTCAGCAGATATGCTGCAGGTATATATAAAGGACTGCCCTCTGCCCGCAGGCGATGAAGGTACCATTGCCGAAATCCGCCGCGACTATATGCGCTCATTGGCGGCTGCCATGCTTGTAGAGCGTTTTGACGCCCTCGAATCCACTCCCGACTGCCCTTGGGCCAATCTGGGCATAGGCTTCGGCAAATTTCTGCTGTCCGGCTCGCGCGAGGCACTGATGCTGCGTGCCACCGCCAATTCGGCAGCCGAAGCGCGCCGCGCCCTCACAACATTCTATACCGAACTGTACCGCGCCGCAGTGCACGGTTTCACAGCCACCGAACTGCAGCGCGCCAAACAGAGCGAGCGCGCCGAAATCGACAGCCGTATGGCCAAGGCATCGGTCGAAAGCAATACTGAACTGGCGCGCCGCTTTGTGCGCCACTTTATCCGTGGCGGCGTGCTGCCCTCTACCGAACAGTACTTCAAAATGATGGCCGGAGTGGAGCGCACCACCTCCGTCGACGACGTAAACCGCTACTTTGCCTCGCTGGCTTTCACCGATGGCCGTAACCGTGTGACCTCGGTATACGCCGCACCCGACGACGCCGAAGCTCTCACCGCTGATATACTCAGGGCCGATGCCGCCGCCATGGACGTTGCGGCCATCGAGCCCTTCGTTGACACTTTCGCAGGCCGCAGCCTTATGGAGGCCATGCCGCAGGCAGGCAAAATAGTTTCCGAGAGCCAGGCACCCTTCGGCGCCACACTGCTCACCCTTTCGAACGGCATAAAAGTATATCTGCGCCACGGCAGCGACAAACCCGACGAAGTGATGGTACACGGCGTAAGCCCAGGAGGTTTCTCTATGAACTACAACCCCGCACTGAAAGCCGCATACAAGCTTTGCGACAACGTACTGGCCATAAGCGGCTTCGGAGGCCACAGCTCGGCCGACCTGCGCAAACTGCTGGCAGGTCATAACGTAAAATCGCTGCTCAAAATCGGAAACACCTCGGAGGAAGTTACCGTACTTTCGTCGAAAGCCGACCTCGAAACCGCCCTGCAGCTGCTGTATCTGAAAACCACCGCCATTACCCGCGACGACAATGCCTATGGCGCCCTGATAGCCTCGGAACGCGGTAAACTCAGCCGTCCGGTACAGACCGCCACCAACGCCATGGGCGATACCATCCACTCGATTGTGTACCGCCGCCATCCATTAGGTGCCAAACTGCGCGCCGCCGATCTCGACAGCATGGATTATGATAAAGTGATAAACCTGCACCGCGAGCGCTTCGGCGATATGGGCGACTTCACATTCATCGTAACCGGCGATTTCGATACCGACAGCATACGTCCGCTGTTGGAAAAATACATTGCGTCGCTGCCTTCGGCCGGGCGCCGCGAGCGTGCCCGCGACATAGGCTACGGCTTCTTCAGCGGCCATGGTTCATTCGACTATACCCACCCCATGACCGACTATCCGCAGTCCATAACCTACTCGTTCTTTAACGGCGAGTGCCCCTACGACCTCGAACACATACTCCGCGCACAGGCTTTCGGGCAGATTCTTAAAAGCCGTCTGCTTGCCGACATACGCGAGGCCCGCGGCCTTACCTACGGCATTACCACTCACTGTTCAGTCACTGCCGGATTCAACGGCCTTGATACCCCCTCGCGCTTCATTCTGCCGGTGTACATAAAGGTTGCCCCGGGCCACGAGGCGGAGTGCTACGAGGCTGTACGCTCCACTGTCAAGGCTCTGTGCGAGGAAGGCCCTACCGCCGAGGAACTGGCTAAAGTAACGGCCTACCTCAGCAAGAACATCGCCGAGAACCGTCGCGACAACAGCTACTGGGATACCGTACTGAAAGTTTACGACCAGTACGGGCCCGACATGGACAGCGGCTACGAGGCTATCGTCGACAGCCTCACACCCGAAGCTGTACGCAACTTCGGCGCCCGCTACGTTATTCCGGCCGACCATGTGGAGATAACCATGCGCCCCGAATAATCGAGCATTATAGAAAAAAGAAATAACGCGAGTTCGGGATAAGAACTTTATGATTTTCAACCAAGCAAAAGACAACATAGAGTATTGGGCGGCCTTTCAAGGTCGCCTGATTTATTTGTACAGTTTGGTGTTGTTAATCCCAGAGGACAAGCTGCCCGTTT
>CAJTRC010000026.1 GCA_910578365.1 uncultured Muribaculaceae bacterium | reverse complement strand
GTCAAACGGGCAGCTTGTCCTCTGGGATTAACAACACCAAACTGTACAAATAAATCAGGCGACCTTGAAAGGCCGCCCAATACTCTATGTTGTCTTTTGCTTGGTTGAAAATCATAAAGTTCTTATCCCGAACTCGCGTTCATACATCAAAACTACATCGACGCCATTCAGCTCGACAAGTAAACGCTTCGCTTAAAGACAGCATCTGAATACACCTTATCCAATTCTAACGCTCGAAGAGTTTTCGATATAATTTTATATATAACACAGCGCGCAGAGAATCTGATGTTCTCTGCGCGCTTAACGTTTGATTTTAGGGGTTTAGCACGTGGGTATCAAGCACCGGGCATGTGCCGTATCAAGTGCTTGAATACTTACTTGCGTTTGCCTTTCTGCTGCTGTGCACGCAGGGCGGCCTGTTGCTGGCGCTGGGCCTCTTCGAGGCGGGCCATGAAACCGGATTTCTTTTTGGGTTTCTTGGCGTTGGCCATCAGTTCGGCACGCACCTTCTTTTCATCGATAAACTTGCGGGCCGCCCAGGTCTGTATGATGGTGATGAGCAGCGACAAGAAGTAGTAGTAGCTCAGACCCGACGCGTAGTCGTTGAATAAGAACAGGAACATCACCGGCATCATATACATCATCCACTTCATGCCGGGCATGCTGTTGCCGCCTGGCTGATTGGCCATGTTGATTTTAGTGTAGATTATGTTCACCACTGTCATAAGCAGACAGAACAGGCTCACGTGGTTGCCGTAGAAGGGTATGCTGAACGGCAGAGTGAATATCGAGTCGGGGGCCGACAGGTCCTTGGCCCAGAGGAATGACTGGCCGCGCAGTTCGATAGCCGAGGGGAAGAAGCTGAACATGGCTATCAGCACAGGCAACTGCAGAAGCATGGGCAGACAGCCCGAGAACGGACTTGCCCCTACCCTGCTGTACAAGGCCATGGTGGCCTGCTGACGCTGCATGGCGTTTTCATTGCCCGGGTACTTGTCGTTGATTTCCTTTATTTCCGGAGCCAGCACACGCATCTTGGCCTGCGACTTGTAGCTCTTGTAGGTGAAGGGAAAGAGAATTATCTTGATAAAGATAGTCAGCAGCAGTATGATTATGCCGTAGTTGCTGACAAACGAGCCCAGGAAGCTGAATACAGGTATGATTATCAACTGGTTGACCCAGCGGAAGATACCCCATCCCAGAGGCACGAGGCGGTTGAGGTCGAGGTCTTCGTCGGCACCTATCACGTTGTCAAGGTCGGAAAGCATGGGATAGTCGTTGGGACCGAAGAAGAAGTCGAACGATACAGCGGTGCCGTCCTGTACGCCATAGGGCAGTGTGGCCTCCATGTCCATCTGCTTGAGATAGTCGGGGTCATCTTTCAGTACAACCGACTTGAGGTCAGCCGACGAGAAGGCGGCCTTGGGTATGATTACCGAGCTGAAGAACTGGTTTTTAAATGCCACCCATTTTATGGCGGCGCTGAGATTTTCAGATTCGTCTTCGTTGGCCGACAGGTCTTCGGGGCTGTCGCCTTTCACCTTATAATATATGGCCGAGTTGCGTTCCTCGAAGGTCCGTCCCTGCTCGTTGCGCACCATTTTCTGGCTCCAGCCGAAGTTCATCTGTGTGGTACCCTGGGGCAGTACGGCGCCGATGCCCTGCTGCACCACGTCCATCTTCACCAGATACTGGCCCGGCACGAGAGTGTAGCGCAGGCCCCACCATACGTTGTTGCCAAGGTCGAGGCGCATCAGCACTGTGGTGTCGCTTTCCTGCACGGGCACAAAGTTGAATTCCGAGGTGTTAAGTATCTGGTCAGCGGTACGCATGGCAAAGTTGTAACTGCCGGTGGAGGGGTTGAACAGTTCCACATCGTGCGGTTCCTCGCCGTTTTCGGTGCGGTATTTTTTCAATGTCACGGAGCTGACCGCACCGCCGCGTGTAGAGAAATTCACGGTCAGGAGGTCGTTGGCCAGAGTCACTGTAGAGTCGGCGCCGCCCAGATAACGGGCAAAACTCTTGTACTTCATTGCAGCGTCGATGCAGCCGCGCACGCTCCGCATGGCTTCGAGGCGCTGCTCAGGCAGCAGGTCGCCCGACAGAGTTGTCAGCAGATTCAGGTCGACATCGCCGCCGTTTGTCTTTACATGGCCTCTTACGCCGCTGCTGTCGGCCTCGACATAAAGCGGGCCCTGCGAATAGCAGTAGAGTCCGGGGCGGCCTGCTTCGGCGGTACCTGAGGCACGGGTCACCTTTTCAAGGGCCTGGAAGTCGGCTGCACTGAGGGTGTCGATCAGGGTCACATTCTGGGCATCGGCGGCCTTTGCGGCGGCCTGTTGCCCGGTGGGGCTGTCATTTTTCGTTGCGTTGGGGTCCGGCTGGTTGCAATACATAAAGCCGAACAGCACTGCGAAAATCAGCAGCATTCCTGTTAAGGTGTCTTTATTCATTTTTCGTTACGATAATTTATGGCTGCTTGGATAAAGCTCTTGAATATGGGGTTGGGTGATAGTACTGTCGAGGAGTACTCGGGGTGGTACTGGGTGCCGATAAACCAGCGCTTCGACGGCATCTCCACCACCTCCACCAGACCGGTGTCGGGGTTTAGGCCCACACACTCCATACCTGCCTGCTCAAAGGCATTGCGGTAGTCGGAGTTGAACTCAAAGCGGTGGCGGTGGCGTTCGCGCACCTGCTCGCTGCCATAGGCACGCGCGGCCATCGAGCCCGGACGGAACACACAGTCGTACGCTCCCAGGCGCATGGTGCCTCCGAGGTTCGATATGCTTTTCTGCTCGTCCATCAGGTCGATTACCGGGTAGGCTGTCTTGGGGTCCATTTCGGTGGAATTGGCGTCGGCCATGCCCAGTACGTTGCGGGCAAACTCAATCACCATGCACTGCATGCCCAGACAAATGCCGAAGGTGGGCACGTTGTGCTCGCGGCACCAGCGCAGGGCTGTGAACTTGCCTTCGATACCTCGCTGGCCGAAACCCGGGGCTATGACCACACCGTCCATGCCCGAGAGTTTTTCGTCGACATCGGCCTCGGTCAGCTTTTCGGAGTGTATGTACACAAGGTTAAGTTTGCGGTCGGCGTATGTGGCGGCGTGCAGCAGGGCCTCGTTGATCGATTTGTAGGCATCCTGCAGCTCCACATACTTGCCCACCAGACCAATGGTTACAGGCTCTGTGGCGGCATCGAGTTTTGCTATGAAATCGAGCCACGGGGCCATGTGAGGCTCTCCCTGATATTTCACATCCATCAGACGCAGCACAATCTCGTCGAGCTTCTGGGCATGCATGGTCAGGGGAACCTTGTAGATTGAGTCAACATCCTTGGAGTCGACCACAGCGTCGGCCGCCACGTTGCAGAACAGGGCAATTTTGCGGCGTACTTCGGCCGGAATATCGTGCTCGGTTCGCAGCACAAGCACATCGGGCTGTATACCCAACTGTTGCAGCTGCTTTACGGAGTGCTGTGTAGGCTTGGTCTTGATTTCCTTGGCGGCCGCTATATAGGGCACATAGGTCAGATGCACGCACAGGGCGCTGCGGCCAAGTTCCCAGCGCAACTGGCGCACGGCCTCAAGGAAAGGCAGCGACTCGATGTCACCTACCACACCGCCTATTTCGGTGATTATGAAGTCGAATTTGCCGGTATTGCCCAGGGCTTTTACGTTGCGCTTTATCTCATCGGTGATATGCGGCACAATCTGCACCGTCTTGCCCAGATAATCGCCACGGCGCTCCTTGTCGATTACGCTCTGATAGATGCGTCCGGTGGTAACATTGTTGGCGCGTGTGGTCTGGATGTCGGTAAAGCGTTCGTAATGTCCAAGGTCAAGGTCGGCCTCATGGCCGTCGACGGTCACGTAACATTCGCCATGCTCATAGGGGTTGAGCGTGCCGGGGTCTATGTTTATATATGGGTCGAATTTCTGTATAGTCACTCTGTAACCGCGGGCTTTAAGCAGGCAGGCCAGTGATGAAGAAATTATACCCTTTCCTAACGACGATACCACGCCGCCGGTGACGAATATGTACTTGGTTTCCACTTAGATGATTTTTGAAATTGCAAAGATACGAAAATTTATTCAAGCGTCCGCTACAAAGTGGACTTAAAGCATAGTTTTTGGCTTTTTCTGCGCAGGATCGCAGCTAAGGCCCACTCCGAGCTTCTTGTATATTTTACGGTCGACTTCGCCCAGCATCACCGTGGAGTGTACCTGACAGCCATGGAGTTGCGGCAACACTTCAAGCGCGCGGCGGCAGGCCTCGTCGTGGGTGCTGAGCACCGACAGCGCCACCAGCACCTCGTCGGTATGGAGGCGTTTGTTGCGGCTGCGGAGGTAGTTGATTTTGGTGTACTGTATCGGCTCTATCATGTGCTGAGGTATCAGCTTCACTGCATGGTCGATGCCGGCCAGGTGCTTTATGGCGTTGAGTATCAGCGCCGCGCTTGTACCCAACAGCTCGCTGGTTTCGCTGGTTATGATGGTGCCGTCGGCAAGCTCTATGGCGCTGCATGGCACGCCACAGCGCTCGGCCCGCTCACGTGCCGGGGCTACACACTTGCGGTAGTTGACATCGATTTTTGCCTGCTTGAACAGCAGCGATATCTTGTTGACCTCGCTCTCGTTGCCGTCGCCCATGGCCATGGCGTTGAGGGCGGTGAAGTAGCGGCGTATGATTTCGTTCTTCGAAGCGTCGCAGCACACGTTGTCGTCGTCGATACAGAAGCCTACCATATTCACACCCATGTCGGTGGGCGACTTGTAGGGATTCTGGCCGTAGATACCCTCGAACAGTGCGTTCAGCACCGGAAATATTTCAATGTCGCGATTATAGTTGATGGCAGTCGTGCCGTATGCCTCCAGGTGGAACGGGTCAATCATGTTCACATCGTTGAGGTCGGCGGTGGCAGCCTCGTAGGCTATGTTCACCGGGTGCTTCAGCGGCAGATTCCAAACCGGAAATGTTTCGAACTTGGCGTAGCCGGCTTCTATGCCCCGCTTGTTCTCGTTGTAGAGCTGGCTCAGGCACACTGCCATCTTGCCGCTGCCGGGGCCGGGGGCGGTGACAATCACCAGCGGACGGGTGGTTTCGACATAGTCGTTGCGTCCGAATCCGTCGTCGGAGTCTATCAGGTCGACATTATTGGGATATCCTTCGATGGTGTAATGCACATAAGTTGTTACACCCATGCGCTGCAGTCGAGCCCGGAATGAATCGGCGCTCGACTGGCCGTTGTAATGCGTCACCACCACTGAGCTAACCAGGAAGCCACGCTTTTGGAATTCCTCGCGCAAGCGCAGCACATCCATATCATAGGTAATGCCCAGGTCGCCGCGCACCTTGTTTTTCTCAATGTCGCGGGCGCTGATTACTATCACAATCTCGGCGCTGTCGGCCAGTTGTGACAGCATTTTCAACTTGCTGTCGGGTTTAAAACCAGGCAGAACTCTGCTGGCATGATAATCGTCGAAGAGTTTGCCACCAAGCTCCAGATAGAGCTTATTTCCGAACTGGGCTATACGCTCCTTGATGTGTTCGGACTGAATTTTCAGATACTTGTCGTTGTCAAAGCCGTATTTCATAACGGGTTACAAAATTACGCATTTTTTACGAAACACGCAAATTTTTTTGTAACCCTCAAGTAGCGGACGGCGGAATGCTGTCATCCCCCCCCACCCGATGAAGGAGGGGGGCTACATTACTCCGAGGAGTTCGATTTCGAATATCAACGTGGAGCCGCCCGGTATGCCGGGCTGACTGAAACGGCCATAGGCCTGCTCGGCAGGAATATAGACTTCCCACTTGTCGCCGATGTGCATCTGCTGCAGGGCTATTATCCATCCGGGGATGAGTTCACGCAGCCTGAAAGCCGGAGCTACGCCGCCACGGCTACTGTCGAAGGTTTTGCCGTTGATAGTCTTGCCGCTGTAGTGAACATTCACCACACTGCCGCGGTTGGGCGAGGCTCCGCCCGGTTTGCCCGCACGTAGCACTTTGTAATATATACCCTTGTCGAGGGCCTTCACACCGGGTTCGCCGGCCTTTTCGGCCAGCCACCGGCGGTTTTTTTCAATATAGTCCTGTTTTGCCATAGTACTTGCAAATTTAGGGCATTTTGTCGAGAATCACAAATTCAATCGGTACCTCCGCCAAGCGACCGGTAGAGATTGATAAGGGCCAGATATTCGTCGAGCAGAGCGTTGTTCACGCCAATCTGGGCACTGAAGTAGCGACGCTGGGCATCGAGTACATCTATATAATTCAGACTGCCGCCCATGTACTGCAGACGTGCCAAACGTACATATTCGCGGGCGGCGGCCATAAGTTCCTGCTGCACGCGAGTATTCTCGCGGTATTTCTGAAAGGCTGTGATGGCAGTGTTTACTTCGGTGAACGCCGCGATAACCGCCTGCTCGTAGGTGTAGCGGCTCTGATCGTAGGCGGCGATTGCTGCCTGATACTTGCGCTTATTGCGTCCGAAATCCAGTACTGTACCGGTAATTGAGCCTACAATATATGTGAATGGCGACTTAAAGAAGTTTTTAAGGCCGTCGTTTTCGAAACCGGGAGTAAAGCCCAGGCGCAGCGAAGGAAATCGGTCGGCATAGCTTACGCCCACCTTTGCCATGGCGGCACGCAGGCGCTGCTCGGCGGCGCGCAGGTCGGGACGGCGCTTGAGCAGATCGGAGGTTGCTCCTACCGGCATCCGCGAGCCTATTCCGGCATCGAATATATAGCCCTTGCGCTCATGGATTTCGTGGGGATATTCGCCCAGCAGCAGTGTAAGGGCATTGCGCATCGAGGCCACCTTCAGTTCCAGGTCCGGCACCAGCGACGCCGTGGTGGCGTATTCCACCTTGGCCTGCTGGTAGGTGGTTTCGGGAGTGAGGCCTCCTTCGAAGCGTATGCGGGCCTGTTCGAGCGACTCCTTGCGTGTTTCCAGAGTCTGACGCACTATTGTAAGTTCGTTTTCGAGCGACAGCAGCTTGAAGTAAGTGCCGGCCACTTCGGAAATAAGAGTCATGCGCATGGCGCGATAGTCTTCCACCGATGCCATAAAGCCGGCCTTGGCTCCCTTGCGGGCATAGCTCAGCGAGCCCCACAGATTAATCTCCCAGGTGATTGGCAACTTGAGGTCGTACTCGGGGTCTTTGGTGGTGCCGCTGCCGTTATAGTCATTGGTTTCATGCGAGTGTGCAATCTGAGCGTTTACCGTAGGCAGAATATTCAGCTGCTGCACACCGTACAAGCGACGCATTTCCTCAACCCGCGAGGCACATTTAAGCAGGTCGCGGTTGTTCTCAAGGGCCCGGCGCATAAGGCTTACCAAGGTTGAGTCGCTGTAGAACTGCCACCATTTGAGGTCAGCCAGCGACAGCGAGTCAACCGCTGCGCCTTCGATATATGTCTGAGGCATGTCGCCCAAATTAGCCTCGCTGAGGTTGCGGGTACCGGAGCAGTTCCACAGCAGCGGCAGCAGAAACAGTATGACGAATAGCTTTTTCATTTCTTTTGTTTTTTTAACCGGTGGGTAAGTTTGTTGACCTGAACGAAGAAGAAGGGCACAAACACTATGCCTATGGTAATGGCCACGGCCATGCCGAAGAACACGCCGGTGCCGATGTCGCGACGCGCAGCTGAACCCGGGCCGGAGGCGAACAGCAGCGGCAGAAGGCCCAGCATAAAGGCCAGGGAGGTCATTACAATGGGGCGGAAGCGCAGTCGGGCCGCGGTAAGAGCCGCCGACAGGGCGGGCTCACCTTTGTCGCTCTCTTCTTTGGCGAACTCCACTATAAGTATGGCGTTCTTGGCTACAAGGCCCACGAGCATCACCAGACCTATCTGGAAGTACACGTTGCTTTCAAGCCCGCAGACCCAGATGCCCAGATAGGCGCCCACACCCGCTATGGGCAGCGACAGAATCACCGCCAAAGGCACAGCCCAGCTCTCGTATAGTGCCGCCAGGAACAGGAATACGAACAGGAACACCAGACCAAGTGTAAGGCCGGTATTGCCGCTTTCGTGGCGCTGCTGGTACGACAGTCCGCTCCACTCCACGCCTATGTTCGATGGCAGATGCTCCGCCACTATGTTCTCCAATGCGTCCATAGCCTCGCCGGTACTGTAGCCGTGAGCGGCCTCGCCCGATATTGTGGCCGAATTGAACATGTTGAATCGTCCGATTGTGCCCGGTCCTGTAGTGAAGTACGAGGTACCCAGCGACGATACCGGCACCATGCTCCCGTCGGCACTCTTTACAAAGAATAGGTTGAGGTTGTCGCGGTTCGAGCGGTATGGTGCATCGGCCTGCAGATACACGCGATATATGCGGTTGAACATATTGAAGTCGTTGATATACACCGAGCCGGTAAAGGCCTTCATGGTCGAGAATATGTCGCTTACGGGTATGCCCAGCATCTTGGCGCGGTCGCGGTCGACATCGAAGTACAGCTGCGGAATGTCGGTCTGCATCGAAGTACTGAGGTCGGCAATGGCCTTGGACTCGTTGGCGTACAGGCGCAGGGTGTCGACAGCCCGCTGCAGGTCGGTGTACGAAGCGTCGCTGCGGGCCTCAAGCACCATTTCAAAGCCGCCACTTGTGCCCAGGCCGGGAATGATGGCCGGCGAGAACACATACACCTTGCACTCGGGATATTCGGCCAAGGCCTCATGGACACGGCTGCGTACTTTGGCTATGGCGCCCTCGCTGCTGCGGTTGCCCCAGTCTTTGAGTATCACTGTAAGCTGCGAATGGGCCTGGTTGGAGCCTACACGCGGCGACGAACCGGTAACGTTGAGCACATACTCAACGTCGGGGTCGGTCATAAGCTTGTTCATGGCTCTCTCTGTTACCTGGCGGGTACGCTCTATGGTGGCGCCCTCGGGCAGTTCGAGTTCTACGGTAAAGTAACCCTGGTCTTCCTGCGACATAAAACTCTGTGGCATCAGGGCGTTCATCATATATATGAACACCAGAGCCAGACCGAAGGCGGTGTACATGCGCTTGGGATGGTTGACGGTGCGGCGTATGGTGCGCGAGTAGAAGCGGTTGCCGCGGGCCAGCCACCAGTTGATGAGGCGGAAGGCACGGGCTTTTCGCTTGCCAGAATCCGGGCGCAAAAGTGCGGCGCACATCACAGGCGACAGCGTAAGGGCCACAATTGTGGAGATTACCACCGACACGGCTATGGTGACCGTAAACTGGCGGTACAGCTGGCCTGTGATACCGGGCAGAAAGCTTACCGGCACAAATACGGCGCAGAGCACCAGCGACATCGCCACCAGGGCGCTGCCCAGGTTCTGCATGGCTTTGGCGGTGGCTTCCTTGGGCGACAGCTTCTCACTGTTCATTATGCGGTCGACATTCTCCACCACCACTATGGCATCGTCCACCACTATGCCTATGGCCAGAATAAGGCCAAGCAGGGTAAGCATGTTGAGCGAGAAGCCGAACATGAGCATAACACCGAACGTGCCCACAAGCGATATCGGCACTGCCACCACCGGAATGAGCGTGGCACGCCAGTTCTGCAGCGACAGGAACACAACCACAATCACCAGCAACAGTGCCTCGAAAAAGGTTCGGTACACATGGTGTATCGATTCCTTAATATATGTGGTCATATCGAATGGAATCTCGTAGTCTATGCCTGCCGGAAAGTTTTTGGCTATCTCGCCCATCTCTTTTTTCACAGCATCGGCCACATCCATGGCATTGGAGCCGGGCAGCATGTTGATGTTTATCACGGCCGCGTTGCCGCCGTTGATACCGCTCTCAGTGGCATAACTCTGGGCTTCGAGCGAAATGCGGGCCACATCCTTGAGCCTTATCATAGAGCCGTTGGAGCCGGCACGCAGCACTATATCCTCGAATTCCTTTACCGACGACAGGCGTCCGCGCGCGATGATGGGCATGGTAATATCCACATCGTTCATCGGCGCCATACCCAGGGTACCGGCCGCCGACTCGCGGTTCTGGTCCTTAAGCGCGTTCTGTATGTCCTTGACTGTCAGACCGAGGTCGGCCAATTTGTCGGGTTCCACCCATATCTGCATGGCGTAATAGCGGCCTCCGACCGAACTTACCGAGCCCACACCCGGAATACGTCGCAGGGGGTCAATTACGTTCAGGGTGGTATAGTTGCTCAGATATACCTCGTCGAACTTGGGGTCGTCAGAGAGTATGGTTATCGTCATCAGCCTGCTTGCGGTTTCCTTCGACACCGAAATGCCGTTCTGCACCACTTCGGCCGGCAGGCGTGCCTCGGCCTTTTTGATGCGGTTCTGAATGTCGACTGCGGCCAGCTCGGGGTCCGTGTCGATGTCAAATGTCACCAGGGCGGAAAATCCGCCGGAATTGCTGCTGGTCGACGACATGTAAATCATGCCCGGCGTACCGTTGAGTTCCTGCTCTATAGGCGTAGCCACGGCCTGTGTCACCGTGGTTGCGTCGGCTCCGGGATATGATGCCGTTACACGCACCACCGGAGGTACAATGTCGGGGTATTGGTCGACCGGCAACAGCAGCAACCCTATTCCGCCTATTATAAATATCACTATGGATATAACTATGGCGAACACGGGGTGTTCGAGAAAGAAGTTCTTTTTCATGGTCAGTCCTCCTTTCGGGTGTCATCGGTGCTTGCCTTAGGCTTGGCCACGACCGGCGCCACCTTCATGTTGTGTGTAAGTTTGTGGAATCCCTCCACCACTATGCTCTCGCCTTTGGCCAGGCCGCGCTCCACTATAGTGTTGTTGCCCACCTCGGGGCCGATTTCTATAAATCGTTTTTCGGCCACGGAGTCCGGACGGACCACATAGATATACGCGCCGTTCTTTTCCATCACCAGAGAGCGTGTGGGCACCTCTATGGCTTCCTCGCGCACGTCGAGCAGCACCCGCACCTTGGTAAACTCACCCGGCAGCAGGTTGCGGTCGGGGTTGGGCATCTCGGCGCGCACAGAGAAGGTGCCGGTCTTGGGGTCGACCTTGGGGTCGGCGAAATCCACCTGTCCGCGCACCGGGTATTCCGAACCGTCGGCCAGTGTAATGGTTACAAACGATTTCAGTTTGCTGCCGCTGTTGTCGCTGCCTATGCTCACGTTGCGGTCTTTGCCGCGCAGATAGTCGATGGCGGTCATGCTGAAGTCGACACGTACTGTATCGCTCTTCACCACAGTAGCCAGCAGCGACTTGCCGCCCGAGGGCCCCACGAGGGTACCGATGTCGGCATAGCTCTCCGA
Organism: uncultured Muribaculaceae bacterium; assembly: GCA_910578365.1. Lineage (GTDB taxonomy): Bacteria > Bacteroidota > Bacteroidia > Bacteroidales > Muribaculaceae > CAG-873. Next base: position 20,609 of record CAJTRC010000026.1, on the reverse strand, counting down.
AATATAGCCCGAGATAGGCGAGGTAACGCGAGTGTAACCAAGAGTGAGGTCGGCCTGAGTAAGATCGGCTCGGCTCACGGTCACTTCGGCCTGCGCGCCCTCGTAAGCGGCCACGGCATTGTCGAGGTCGAGCTGTGAGGCTGCGTTCTGCTCGTACAGAGGCCGTATGCGGTCGAGGTCGTGCTTGGTCTTGCGGGCCAGGGCCTCGGCTTTGTTGAGCTGTGCGCGGGCCTTGTTGACATGGGCCTGATACAGCTGCGGGTCAATTACAAACAATGTCTGGCCTGCCTTTACATATGTACCCTCGGTGAAGCACATCTTCTGCAGATAGCCCTCCACACGCGCATGCACCTCAACAAACTGCTGGGCACGGATACGGCCTACATATTCGCCGTAGATATTTACGTCGGAAACGTCGACTTTCTCTACCTCCACTACCGGCAGTGGGGCGGTCTGAGTCTTGGGACGCATCATAAAATAGACTGCGGCCGCAGCTATAAGTATAACCAGAACTATCACTACCCATGCACGGTGTGCGCCGCGTTTATGATGCCGCGCTTGATCTGCTGTATTTTTTTCGGAAGTACTCATATTGGCTTATTTGCTTTATGTGATGAATTGCAAAATTAGATAAAATAACTGAAACTTTATAAGGAATGCAAACAAACGGCGCAAATGCGCCAATGAGCTTTTATTCCCATATTTATACCAACAATATTATAAGCTAAATGTTGAATCAGGAGCGCGCATTGCCTACACAAGCGCAAGCAGCAGCACTGTTGCGAACATCCACACGGCGGTAAGGCCCAGCAACGGATTCATGCGGCGGCCTCGTATACGCCATACCCGCATGGTCAACACCAGATGGCCGACAAGATAAATCAAGGGCCACCACGGGCGCCAGGCCCACATCAGGGCGGCCGCAGCCACGCCGTCGAACAGATACAGCCATACCATAAATGGTTCGCCAAATAGTACAGCCAAAGTATGCTTGCCTACGGCGGCATCATCGGAGCGATCGCGCAGATTATTGACCACAAGCACATTCGCACCCATCAGCCCCACTGCGAGCGACAGCAGCAGCACCGCCGCGTCCGGCCGCTGACCGCTTACCAGCCAGTATGTAAAATTAACCGGGATAAGACCGAAGAAAAACACTACGGCTACCTCGCCCATGCCGTGATGCGACAACGGCCACGGACCGGCGCTGTAAGCCAGCACACCAAGGGCTATAGCGACTCCGACAGCCACCAGCCACCAGCCGCCCCACCATATCAGGGTGCAACCCACGGCGCATGCCAGCGCAAGGGTTGCCAGCGTGGCGGCGTACATGGAGCCGGGGGTGATGTCGCCCTCGGTAACTCCGCGGCGGGGGCCTTCGCGGCCTGCTTTGTCAAGGCCTCCCTTATAGTCGAAATATTCGTTGGCGAAGTTCGATGCAATCTGGGCAAGCAGCGCGAACACAAAACACAATACAGCCGGCAATGTACGGTGGCCCGGAACTGCCCATGCGGCAGCTACTCCGGCCATTACTCCGGCCAGCGACACCGGCAGGGTGCGCAGGCGCATGGCCTCGACCCAAATTCTAAGCTTTTTCATACCTTTTTGTCTTTAGCTCTACAGCCTAAAAGCAAATGTTGCAATACAAAAAAAACGGGCTCCATGAAATATGGAAGCCCGATATAAGATGATAATGATTGGGGGTGGGCGTTGAGGGATTCGAACCCCCGACCCTCTGCTTGTAAGGCAGATGCTCTGAACCAGCTGAGCTAAACGCCCGATTCATGCGAGAAAGATTCAATTGGTGGGCGTTGAGGGATTCGAACCCCCGACCCTCTGCTTGTAAGGCAGATGCTCTGAACCAGCTGAGCTAAACGCCCTCTCTCGCTGAATTGCGCTGCAAAGTTACGACGTTTTTTTGAATCGACCAAATTTTTTTGAACTTTTTTTTCTGATTTTTTTTTATTACTTTTGTATCGTCATGGAACAATACATTGTATCGGCAAGGAAATATCGCCCGAGCACTTTCGCTTCTGTGGTGGGACAGAGGACTTTAGCCTCAACCCTCAAGAACGCGATAGCTACCGACCGCCTTGCGCACGCATACCTGTTCTGCGGTAGCAGGGGCGTGGGCAAAACGTCGTGCGCGCGTATTTTCGCCAAAACCATAAACTGCACCAATCGCACCTCTGACGGCGAACCCTGCAACGAGTGCCCGAGCTGCAAAAGCTTCAACGACGGCAACTCGATGAATATCGTGGAGCTCGACGCCGCTTCGCACAACGGCATCGACGACATCAAGAATATCGTCGATCAGGTACAGGTACCCCCTACCGCAGGAAAATACCGCGTGTTTATAATCGATGAGGTTCACATGCTGTCGAACGCAGCCTTCAATGCCTTTCTGAAGACTCTCGAAGAGCCGCCAAGCTATGTGATTTTTATTCTCGCCACTACCGAAAAGCATAAGATTATTCCAACCATCCTGTCGCGCTGCCAGATTTACGACTTCAACCGCATAACCATAAACGATATGGTGGAGCACCTGAGCTACGTGGCGCAGCAGGAGGGGTATCAGGCCGACAAGGCCGCCCTGAACGTGATTGCCCGCAAGGCCGACGGCGCCATGCGCGACGCTCTGTCGATTTTCGACCAGGTGGCGGCTTCGTCGCGGGGCAACATAAGCTATCAGGCAGCTATCGACAATCTCAACGTGCTCGACTCGGCCACATACAACCGGCTGCTCGACGCTTTCAACGCCAAAAAGCTGCCGGAGGCTCTGCTTATTTATAAAGATGTGCGCGACCGCGGCTTCGACTCGCTCTTCTTTGTAAACGGCCTGGCCCAGTATCTGCGCGACCTTATGGTGGCTCAGAACCCGGCCACTCTGCCTCTGCTCGATGCCACCGACGATGTGAGGGCCGAAATGGCTCAGCGCGCAGCCGCCGTCGAACCGAAATGGCTCTACGGGGCCATCGACCTGCTGAACGATGTCGACCTCAACTACCGAGCCTCGAGCAATAAACAGCTTCTGGTGGAGCTGGCACTGATCAGACTGTGCCAACTACTCAGCCCCTTGCCTAAGGCCTACAGCAAGGGGCTTGACCCTATTGTGGCCAATGAACCGGCGCAGCCTGCCATGCAGCAGCCTGTCGCCGTTCAGAATCAAGCGGCAACCGCACCGGCGCCGGCTCCAGTGCCTGTGCGCCCTGCAGCTGCCGCAACCGCACCGGCGCACCACAGCCAGGCAGCCCACTTTGCGCCTTCGCTGGCCGGGCCTGGCCTGTCGCTGCGTCATAGCGTGAAAGCAACGCCTCGAACCGAGAGCGCCACAGCGCTCCGCGACAAGGCTTTCGCCGCCGCCGACGTCGAACGGCTCTGGCGCGAATACATCGACACCCACCCGGGCGAGCGTTTCCTTGTCGCTACCATGCGCAAGGCAACGCCGCAGAGCGCCGACGGCATCAGATTCGCCATCGAAACCGAAGAGGGCGTGATGGCCAACTCTGTGCTGCAGCATCTCGACGTGCTGCACAAATGGATGCGCGACAGGCTGGAAAACGACCATTTCGAAATCGACGTGAAAGTAACTGTGTCGCCCGACAGCCCGTCGGTATGGACCGACCGCCAGGTGTTCGAACACATGCTTAAAAAATCGGAAGACCTCACCGCTCTGGTCAGCCGCCTGAAACTTACTCTGGATTAGCTGCGGCTGCCGAGCGAGCGGATTTTGCATCCAAGCTCTTCGAATGGCTTGCTCATGGCCGACAGCAGAGGCAGAAAACGGCGCTTGCGGTCGTTGGTAAACATGTACAGACCGCCCGGATGCACTTTTACTTCTATAACCGCCGGCATCTGCACCGGTTCGCCGTCGAGGTGAGCCGGACCGGCAGCGGCCCGCTCTATCAGCACTTTGCGGGCCTTCAGCGTGTCAATAATGGCGTTGCGGCCTATAAGGCCTGTCATCATCTCCACGCCTACAAGCACTTTCGATATGGGGTGCGCTTCGTGAATCACAGTAAGGTCGAGCTGGCCGTCGGTAATGGAGGCATGGGGAGCTATAAAGGCGTTGTTGCCGTACTGCGAGGCATTGCAGCACGCCACTACAAACGCTTCCTGCTCGAAGCCTTCGAAATCGTCGATGGTTATGCGGTATTTTTCCGACTTGTATTCCTTAAATTCCTCAAGAGTACTTTTCACATAAGTAACCAGTCCGCGGCGACCTTTGCGCGAGAAGCGATGCGTCACCGCGGCGTCGAAACCGAAACCGCAGGTACAGAAAAACGGAGTGCCGTTGGCGGTGGCGTAGTCGCAGGGCCGCACAGCATCGCGCGCTATCACCCTCAATGCCGCCTTTACGTCCATGGGTATGCCCACGTGGCGCGCCAGACCGTTGCCGCTGCCCAGCGGTATTATGCCCAGCACGGTACGCGAGCCGCACAAGGCAGCAGCTGTTTCATTGACCGTGCCGTCGCCGCCTACCGCCAGAACTCCGTAGCATCCCTCGGCAATCGCCTCACGCCCCAGACGGGTAGCATCGCCACGGCATGTGGTAAGGCATACGTCCACATCATAGCCGAGTCTGTTAAGACTTTTTTCGATGAGCTGAGTAACACCGCGCTTTGACCGTGTACCCGACACCGGATTCACAATCACTTTGATTCTTCGCCTGGCAGCACTTGTATTCATGCCGCAAAATTAATAAATAAATTCCATAAAAAAAAATGCAACTACTCTCACGAGCTGTTGCATCTCTAACCTATGATTCACTTATTAATTGTTGTTGCTTTACTTCAATTCTTTCAAATAATTTAGACGCGTATTCTGTCGTCTGTAGCTTCTTTATCGTTTGCGATACAAAGTTAACGCTTGATTTTGAAATATTCAAGCATTTTTAGGGATTTTAATATTTATTTCAATATATTTAGACCTCATTCTCCCCCTCGAAGTGCATAAGTCTTTGCACGCAAATATGTTCCGAGGCTTTTGGCATCGGTGCTGTTTGCAAGCTGCTCCTCCACACTGATGGGGTCGCCCACGCTTATATGCAGTGTTTTGCCCACTTTGCGGAACACTTCGGCCGGCAAACGCAAGCTGCGGGCCTGCCAGAAAGCGTGGCCAAGGAAGTTGCACCACAGCGAATTTTTGTCGTGGAAATATATAGGAATCACAGGCACTTTGGCGCGGTAGATTATCTCCAGCACCGAGGCCTGCCACTCGCGGTCCACGGTCTTGTATTTGCAGTTGGTCTTGCTCATCGCTCCGGCAGGAAAAAAACCTACCGGCTTGCCGTTCTTGAGCTGGCGCAGGGCCTCCATGATGCCACGCACCGACACGGCACGCTTGGCGGAGTCGTTCGACGCCCAGGCGTCTACCGCTATAAAATTGGGGCGCATTGCGCTGATTTTGTTCAGAATCATGTTTACCATCACCTTATACTCGGGGCGGCGGCGGGTAATCATGTAAATGAGCGCAATGCCGTCGAGGGCACCCAGGGGGTGATTGCTCACGGTTACAAAGGCGCCTTCAGGCAGGTGATCGAGCACCTGTTCGTTGTCGATTTTCAGTTTTATCTTGAAATCATCGATAAGCATACGCTTCACAAACTCGGGGCCGGGAGTGTCGCAGTTGCGACGATGGACATCGTTCACCTTGTCGACCGACAGAAACTTGAGCAGGGCGTTGACCAGTTTGGGATGTCCGTCGAGTTGCGGCACCATCTGCCGCAGGTCGTCGTAATTGAGTACGTCGGGACGTACTTCAGAAATATTCTCCATATCTCAGTCTTTTATCTGTTGTACATAGCGGTCCATGAAGCGTGCGACCGCCGGGATACGCATCAGTGCGTACTCGAACAGCACAAAGCCGGCCAGCGCACAGGCTATGCCGCCAAGTACATCGAGTATATAGTGGTGCGATGTATATACCGCCGTGGCCCATATACCCGCAGTGACCACGCCGAGTATCCAGCGCCACCACCCGCTGCTATGAGCGCGCACAGCGTAAATAAATGCTACCAGGGTATAGGCAGAGTGCAGCGAGGGCATAGCCGCGAACACGTTGGAGTTGCGCGCGTACAGTCCGTCGAATACGTTCCAGCCGGTAATGCGCCCGAAGCCCTCCAGTCCGGCCACTGAGCCGGGAGTGCCCGGAACTGCCTCGAAACCGTGCATGGCCACATACCATGGTGGCGCGGCAGGGTGTATGTAGTAGATTGCGAAACCTATAAGGTTTACCAGCAGGAACACCACGGCAAAATGCAGGTATGCTCCGCGCTTGCCGCTGAAGTACAGCCACAGGCCGAAGAATATCGGCAGTGGCACCCAGCAGAGATAGAACACTCCGGCAAGCACATCGGCCACACCGCAGTGGTGAATGGCAAAATATTCGTTAGGGGTGAGCACGCCGGCGGCAGTAGCGATTCCGAAGAGCGATTTCTCTGTATTATACAGCCCGGCGGTGTCTACCGGATTGACAGTGTAGTTGGGCACCATGTTCATCCAGTCGTAACTGATGCCGAATATAAAAAATGGCAACAGCGCCAGAGCCAGCCTACGGCCGGGCAAAGTAAGAAAGAACATGGCCGCAAGCAGAAGCGCCAGCACGGCGTGCTCCGGACGGAAGCCCACAAACAGCGCGGTCACTACCAGCCACAGGCCAAGGGCCGCCAGACAGGCGATGGCCTGTCGCAGAGGGGGGAGTTTCACAGCCATTTACATCATCTTTTTACGGCAGTGCTCCAGACGCGCCACTGCTGTAAGATTGGCAAAGACAGCTATGACTGCCATGGCTATTACAAGTATCACATTGGGGTCGAACTGCGAATCGGCGGCAAGCGACATGCCTGTGATGCCGGTGCCCAGGATAGCGGCGGCGGTGACCACCACACGCTCGGGACGCTGCATGAAGCCTACCTTGCACTCTATGTCCAGACCCTCGGCGCGTGCGCGCACATAGCTCACCATCAGCGAGCCCACCAGGGCCAAAAATGTTATCAGGGCGCCGGCAAGATGACCGGTCTGAATCAGATAATAGGCTATGCCTCCGAGGTTAAACAGCTCGCAATAGCGGTCGAGCACCGAGTCGTACATTGCCCCGAAAGGCGACACCATGTTGCCAAGCCGGGCCACCTGCCCGTCGAGCATATCAAAGAGCGAAAAGCCTATTATAAGCGCCCCGGCAAGAGTAACCATACCGAAATCAGGTGCTGAACCGTGGCGATAGCCTTCGTACACCAGTATTACTGCGGCGGCCACATTGCCCAGAAAGCCGATGGTAGTGACCATGTTGGGCGTCACACCCATGCGAATAAGCAGGCGCACAAACGGGTTGATTATGCAATAGATGCCCTGCTGTATACTGTCGCGGGCAGCTTTGCTTTGTTTTTTTATATCCATGGAATTATAATTGATTTATTCGATGGTCATACGGAGCCTGCTCCTTATGGCCTGTGATAAAGTTTACAAAGCGTATGGCATAGCGGTCGAACGCCGAGCGGCGATACACAAAGTTGCGTTGCAGCACAAAGTTCCAGCACCACGACACCAGAAGTGATACCACCAGACGCGCAGCAGCGAAGTAGCCGTCTTTCTTGAATCCGATCTGTTCAAGCCAGTCGCAGTCTTTTATCAGGTCGTAAAGCAGCTGTGTGCCGAATGTGTTCAGCAACAGACTGCCAAACCATATCAAGGTATACTTCACCACTACCGCGCGCCACGAACAGCCGTCGGCATGAAAAGTGAATTTATAGTTTATTATGCAGTTTACAATGCCACCGGCAACCGCTCCGAGCGCTGTCGAAGCCCAGGCGGCCATGCCTACCCATGCAAAGAGCGCAAAGCACAGTCCAAGGTCGACCCATGAGGCTGTCTGCGATGAAACCGCCGAGCGCAGAAAGGTGGTGAACAGCGAGTTGCTGTTGAGCAGCTTATCGCCCGTCCGGCGCAAACGGCGGCGCATGCCGTAGTCGGCCTCATCGGTATGTTTTTGTTTCATTTTACAGTACAAAATAATTTACTATCAGTAGTATAACCACCGAATATATGCCTGCCAGCACATCGTCGGCCATCATGCCGTAGCCACGCGGCAGACGCTCTGTGGCCCGGATTCCCAGCGGCTTGAATATATCGAAGAAGCGGAACAGCGCCAACGACAGCAGTATCTCCCACCACGGGCACACCGGCATCACCGGCAGAAGGCTTATCCACTGGCCTACAGTTTCGTCGACACAGGCTATTACGGGGTCTTTGCCCCAGTAGCGCTCCGATATGCTGCTGGCCCAGGTGCCTGCCACCATAAATACCATGGCGGCGGCGAATGTAAGCCAGAATACAAGTGTGGCACTGCACCACAGATACAGCGGCAGCCACAGCACTATGGCCACTATTGCACCCCAGGTGCCGGGCGCCAGAGGCAGATAACCGGCTCCGAACGAGCTTGCTATCATGCGGGGCAGCAGCGGGAACCCGCCGTGATCGGCGGGTTTGCGGCGGAGATGCCGGGTTGTTTTCGGATCTATCTCGCTCATTTTTTCTGAAATTTCTTTATTCGCCGTAGAATTTCACGCGCTATGTATGGTGCAGCCTCGGCCCGGCAGGGAGCAAAGCTGGGCCAGTCGTCGAAGTCGATTATCGACAGTGTGCCGTCGGCTTCCACCACGCAGTCGCCGCCATACACCACCACGCCGAGAACGTCGGCCGCGCTCTCGCACATGCTACGCAGACTGCCGGCATCGAACCCCGACCGGCTGTTCTCACTTGCATTCGGAGCGAAACAGTGAAAGAAATCAGTGCCGAGCACGCCGTAGAATTTCACCAGCTCGCCATCGAGATGACGGTTTATCACCGCACGGCTAATTCCGCGCAGAAAGTACTCCTGAAGTACTTCCTGAGCTTCCTCGGCATGCCTTACATAGCTTACATCTTCTTTATGTCGAGTATGTTCGTCGGCTCGCTTAATCCAGCATCGTTCGATACCGGCAGCGCCCAAACGGTCGCGCACGCCTTCGTTGGTGTTCACCACCAGAGTCTGCGGATAGGACAGATTGCTGCCCATAAGTATACGGCACATGCGCTCGCGCACACAGTTCTCTATGCCGTAGCCCGAGTTCAGCACCAGGTCACCGGCATCCTCGCGACGCTGCAGCTCGCTGATTGAACGCGGCTCGCGGCACATGTTCACTATAATATGCTCGTCGACGGCTCCGGCTATGAATTGCTCCTCGCTGTACACGTTCACCTCACAGCCGCGTTTACGCAGCTGGTCGGCCACCAGATTGAATATGGCGGCATCGTTACCTATATGATTTGGTGAATACGCGCCGGCTCGCATTATGCCGGCGATTTTTATTTCAGCCATGATGGATGAATAATAAGTTTTTTAACATGTAAAGTTAGCAATTATTTTTTGAACTACAATGCGCTTACTCGCAGATAAGCGCAAAACCCGGTATGGTTTCGTAGGCCTCACGCAGCGGCAGTACCTTGTTGACTTCGGTAATCTGCAGCACACCTGCGGCATCGCGGTGCATGGTGGCTACGTGGTAAGCCTGGCCGTGGCCCTGCGGTGCGGCCTTTATCTCACGGTCGCCAAGCATGCAGTTTCCGTCGGGATCGTAATAGTTCACGTCAAGCAGGTCAATGGCATCGTTGTAATTTATCACCACAATATCAAGGCGCTCGAAATTGTCGGGGCGCCCTACTTTCACAGTTTCGCTGCATATTCGACCCGGTATCGACTCTTTGACATCGCCCATGTGCTGCATGTTCGGGTAAGCGCTGAGGCAGCCCAGGTCGGAGGAGTTCGATCGGAATTCATCGGAGAACACGCCCCCTTCCTCGCCATCGCAACTGCGGTAAAACACACACAGGTCGAGGTCGACGTGCGTGCTCCAGTTTATTGTTATTTCAAAAGGTTCGTTCCCTTGCATAATGATTGGCGTTTATTCCGCAAAGTTAATGATTTTTTTTCATAACTTTGCGGAAATAATTCAAAGAATCAGAACATACTTATGAATAATGACTTTATCTTCCGCGTGATAGGTTACGGCGCTGACGCCTCGGGTGCTATCGCGCAGTTGGCCTCACTCGACCACGACACATTCGACGGCCTCCAGGCCTGCATGGCCTGTGAATGCGACACAACCCCGGCCGACAACAACCGCATTGCCGTGATAGCAGCCGCGGGAAATTACGACGACGCAGCGGCAACTGCCGCCGAGTTCCGGCGCCGTGGCATACCCACTGTCATGCTTGCGACCGAAGCGGTTGCAAGCGAGGCCGACGCCACAGCCGTTATGCCTGCGCACGATTTTGCCCGGGCCATAACAATACTGGCCGACATGGTGTTCCGCACGGGTCCCATCAATATAGATTTCGAAGATCTGCTAACCCTTATACAGCCCGGAGCCGACCTGCGCATGTTTGAGGCCACCGGCAGCGGCTACGACAACCCCGTTGCCAATGCGGTGGAGGCTCTCGACTCCGAAATAGGCAGCGAAATCAAACTCTGTATAAAGGCGTTGATAATAGCTGTATACTTCAATCCCGCCACGAAATTCAAAACTGCTCAGGCTCATGCCATATCGCAGTTCATCACCGGTCTGAACCCCGATATTGATGTCAAATGGGGGCTGGCTTACGACGATGCGCTGCCGCCCGACACCGTACGCATCTCAGTGATTGCCCGTATGTGAGAAAAGCTATATACAAATGCCCTGCGGCTCATGGCGCCGCAGGGCATTTTCTGTTGGATTATAGCGTGTGAAATCAGATGGCAACCTTGCCGCTTTCGCATACGCCCTCTCCTTCAGCGGTGAACACGTAGATGCCTGCAGGCAGTTCATCGGCGCTGAGGAAGCCGCTGCCGCTGAGGGTGTACTTGGCGCAAACCACACCTGCGGTGTTGTAGAGTGTCACTACGGCCTCAGAGGGGAGATTGTAGCTGAAACCGCCCTGTGCTGTACGGAAGTATTTGTTGTTTTCGATTACGCTCACACCGGCTTTGCCTCCGTACATAAGCACGGTAAGCGATTTGTTATATTTTTCCGGCTCGAATATGTCGGCAATAGTAAGTTCCACCTTGATATTCTTCATCTCTTCCTTCATGGCATCCAGGTCCTCGGTATAATCCAGATACTCGAGATCAAGGTTAACGGTGAGTCCGTCAGGCTCTATAAAGTCGATTCGCTTTGTTATGTCAGTGCCGGAAGTACATTCACCACCTGCACAGCACTGTACTTTATGGCCGTTGAGCGATTTTACGTTCAGGTCAGCTGCAAGAGCACCTTCTATCTCATCGCCCAGATCAACAGAAACCGAAATATGCGGAGCAAGCTTAATTTCATATCCGAATATCTGGTCACCGACTGCGTCGGGAGTAACATGCAAATCACTTTCATTGCATTCAAGGGTTGTACCTTCTACAGCTTTATCATTGTAGTTGAAAGTGAAAGTCTGGGCCTGTGCTGTCGAGAATGCCAGCAGCGAGGCTAAAAGAAAGTAAAGTTTTTTCATTATGTTATTTGTTGGATTATTTTTTACTATTTATCGGTGTATGCAGAACCCCGGACTGCGGGGTTCTGCATACACACGGTTTACCGGTTAAATCAATTATCAATATTCAGCTTACACTCGGCGGCCTGCTGTACTCCGGCTCCGTCGCTGATGAAACCGACAATAGAGATATTGGCGGGATTCCAGCGTTCGCTATCGTTGTAGCGCAAATCAACGCTGTGGCTGAGTTCGCGGCGCATGCCTTGTTCAAGAGTGATTTCCTCACCCCAGGTGCCGTTGACCGAAGTACGGAACACATGGTTGTGAACGTAATCGTTCTGATTGCCGCTTTCGCCACGCTGACGTCCAACCAGGTTGCTTTCAACCACCCAAAGTGTGTATTTGCCACTGAAGTTGGAAGAAGCCAGGAGGTCGCTGTTAATCAGAATTTTTCCATCCACCAGCTGTGCCTCTATCTCGATTTTGGCAGCAGGATCTTTGCTGAGCTGGCTGCGAATTGATGCGCTCCACTGGTCGGGGTCAACCGCCGGGCCACCGTCGACAGTGCCCATGGGCCAATGAGCTACGCTTGCAGCGTTGTTATACTCGTCGCCTTCGTCGGTCTTCAGGCCCAACGAAGCGGCCTGATAGCCATCATCGGTAAAACGGGTACGGCTTACCGGTATGGCCAGGTCGCCGGCATGTACACTCACACATATCAGGTTTGTGCCATACTGCTCCATCAGCAGTTCCATGATTTCATGGGCTGAGGGACAGTTGATACAATTCTGGCCGGTAAAGTCCTGCAACAGAACAACACGTTCCACATCATCCATCTCGGGGAGCGGTACGTAGCGGTCGTACTCGCCCACACTGTCACAGGCCGAGAAAGCCAGTGCTGCAAATGCCGGAACAATCAGTTTGCCGAAAAATCGGCTGATGTTTGCAAAGTTTTTCATAAATCAATTGTGTATTCTAAAAGTTATAGGTATAGGCAATACGGAAGCCTCTGGTCTTGGGCACAAAGCGGCATACACCGCCCGAGCAGTCGAAGCCGGCGGGTGTGCGGCCATAGCTGAGCATCAGACGGTTTGCCTTATAATTGCCGGCCACGCTTGCCATATAGTAATGTGTGCCGTTGCCGCCGCAGTTCCACTGGTCGCTGACAGTGAACATCAGGTAGGGAGCCACCGACAGTTCAAGCAGGCCGTAGGCCCAGTCTTTGTATGCCTGGTGGGTGGTGAGGTACTGCAGTTCGGTGCGCAGAGTAAAGCGCTTATCGAACTTGTACTTGCCGTCGAGCACAAATATATTGGCCTTTACGTCGCCGTGCCAGTCTTCGAGGGTAACGTCGAAGTTGTACTGGTTCATGTACATGAAAGCGAGCTGGAAGTCGCGGGTAAATTTCTTTTCAATCTGCACGTTGATGTCGCGGTAATACTGCTTGCCGAAACCAAAGAACTTCGAACCGGCGCCGTCAGTACCCCAGGTAGAGCCGTTAATACCCTGTGGGGTCGGACCTTTGTCGAGTCCGCGGATATAGCTCAGGTTCACTTTCACCTTGGTGCCGTATTTGCCGCCTATGGCAGTCTTGCGCTTGAAATTATAAGCGAAAGCAGCCTGGAAGGCCCACTCTCCGTTTGCGGTCTGAGTGGCGTAGGGATATTTGGCAGCCAGGGCATAGGTGTGCTGATAGGCGAAAGCCGGCATATTGTTAATCATGCCTGCCAGGTCGCTGCGGAAGCGCTGAGAACGGAAGGACATGTTGTCGCTGCGCTTCACCTTAAGCAGGGCGCTCAGGCCGGTCTTGGTGTAAGTACCGGTAAGCATCAGGGCCGAGCCGTTGCGGTAAATGTAGCCGTTGTCGAACGAGGGGTCCTGGCTCTTCCAGGCATATTCGGCGTCAACGCCCCAGGCGTTGCGCTGCAGATGAGTGCGGAAGTCGAAAGCGCTTACGTAGCGGGGCACGTTCAGACGGTAGGCTGTACCGGGCACTTCGGGGGGCGAAAGCAGCGAATAGCCTTCGTGCTTGAGTACGTAGCTGCCGCCGACAGTCCAGTTGAAGTTGCGGTCTTTCATCGCCTGTGAGTATTCGCTGATGTCAAACTCCAGGTTGGCGCCGTAAACCTGGTCGGAGGTGCGGGTTTCGCCTTCGGGCTCGTTGCTGTCGAAACCTTCCATCGATTTGCCCCAGTACCAGTAGGTGCGTTGTGTGCCGCCGAGCAGTGTCAGCCGCATACCGGGAAGAGTGTTGATTTTCAGACGGGCGCCGCGCAGGCTGTTGTCAACGCCGAGGCTGCGCTCTTCGTATGTGCGCAGTATGAATCCGCTGCCGAACTGGTCGTAGAAGTCGCCCACGGTCAGTTCCACTCCTTTATATTTACCTTTGGCGTACACATTCGGTATGCCGTAGCCGCCGAAGCCGGGGTCAAAGCCGGGCAAGGGAAATTTCATGTATTCAAAGCGTATGCCGGCGTCGACATAGCGGCTAATCATATTCAGATCGGCATAGGTGTTGAACAGGATTTTGTGCTTGTCGGGCTTGAGGCCTATCTCTTCGTCGGCTTCAGGGAAGAGTACGTCGGCCTGGACACTGCCGTGTAGGGCAAAGTCTGAGCTTTTTTTCTGCTTGGGCTGCTCCTGGGCGTTAGCGCCCATGCAGGCAACGGCCGCAACAGATGCGGCCATCAGCAAGCGTAGCGAATGTGTTGCCATGCGTGGTGTGGTATGTTATTCTGAGATTGAGCGGATTTTTTCTATTATTTCGTGTTCACCGCCTTCGGTATAGCCCGAGTGCGACATTATCAGGTTGCCCTGGCCGTCGAATACGAGTACATGGGGGATGTTCTGGATACCGAAAGCGCGCTTGAAGTCTTCGTTGCTGTCAAGCAACACGTCGTACTCCCAGCCTTCAGCGGCTACAAGTGCCTTGACTTCGGGGGTATCCTGGGCATCGTCGACGCTTACAGCAATGAGTTTCATGCCGGTTTCGTCCTGCCAGTCGGGATATACGTCGGCGATAGCTTTGAGCTCGCGCTGACATGGCTTGCACCATGTGGCGAAAAAGCTGATTACAAACGGATTACCGTCATTACTCAGAGTGGCGGTATCGACAGTTTTGCCGTTAAGGTCTTTGAGCTGCACACCGGGCAGCTGAGCTGTTGCTCCAAAGGCGCAGCATATCAGCAGCGCAAGTACGGAGAGTGATTTGAAAAGCTTATTCATAAGCGCAGTCTGTGATAGTTGGTTTCCAACGCGGTCGAAGCCGCGGACGGATATGGTTTGGTTACACAAAAACCTGATTTAGGGTTTAGATGCCCAAAGTTACACTTTTTTTAATATGTGTGCAAAAAAAAAGCTCCTTTCAGAGCTTTTTTTTCACTTTTTTTGGTATGTCTGCCCCGTGGAAGCGCATCATTGTTAATGCCGGAGGCTATTTTTTATGTGCGGCATAGGCTTTTGCCAATCGGGTGTGATAGCCGCGCGAGGCATAGCTCGGACCGTTGTATCCGGCGGCGAATTTGCGCCAGTTTTTGGCTTTGAGCGACGACAACAGCCCGCTGTTGACTATAAATTCGGCAAAGAGTTCCAGCTGGTCGCGCTCCGAGCGACTCATCAGGCGCACGAATTCCTCAGGCGAGGCAGCGCCGCACTTTTTCCAGTTGAAGCCGCCTATCTGAAACATGCCCCAGAAGGTGCCCTGAATTGCCGTGAGCGAGTCGATTTCCATGGCAGCGTCGAGCCGTGCCTGCTGGGCCGCCTGCTGGCTGCCGTACCGGCGGGCGTCGGGCCTCGCAAACACCACAGCATGGCTACGGCCGTATTTGCCAAGCCCCACTTTGTTGCGCTTAGCCATGCGCCGGAACACAGTGAGGTCGAAGTTTATCACCGGCTTGCCTTCATCCCAGAAGCCCTGATGGGCCTTGCCGGCCTCGATTTCGACCACCGCCTTTATGGCAGCGACCTCCACACCGAGTTCGGCCGCCACTTCCTCATAGTCGCGTTCGGTAAGAATACCACGGCGCTCTTCGGGCGGGGTCCAGAACCATACGGTATCGCCTTCGGCTATTACATAATCGCGTCCGTTGCCGCAAAGTCCGGGTGGCAAATCGTCGACAGGCAGGAGAGTCGCCACCTCGTCGGCACCTATGGCACCGGCCGAGATGGCGACTGCAGCCGTCAGTGCGCTTACAAGCGCTGGTAGCTGGCGCATGGGCGCCATTATTTCAGGTCGGCCACCTTCTCGAGTATGCGGCGGAGCTGACCCCAGAAGCGTTCTACAGCAGGAATATGCATGCGCTCACCGGGCGAATGCACATCGCGCAGTGTAGGACCGAACGACACCATGTCGAGGTGCGGATACTTCTCCAGGAACAAACCGCATTCCAGACCGGCATGGATAGCCTTGATGGCCGGCTTAACGCCGTAAAGCTCCTCATATGCCTCCGAGGCCACGTGCATGATGGTGGAGTTCATGTTCGGAGCCCAGCCGGGATAGCCGTCGCCGTGTGTTACCTTGGCGCCGGCCATAGTGAACAGGGCCTCAACCTGGTTGGCTATATCCCACTTGCGCGACTCAACCGACGAACGCTGGCTGGTGGTAACCAGAATCTGATTGTCGGGCTGCATCTTCACCGAAGCAAGGTTTGTGGAGGTTTCAACCAGACCCTCGAGGGCACGGCTCATCGAAACCACACCGTGAGGCGCGCTGTACAAAGCCTCAATCAGACGACGGGTGGTGTTGCTGTCGACAGCAAAGTCCGGACGGTCGACACTCTCCAGCTCCAGTTCCAGACCCGGCTCGATATCGCTGTATTCGCCTTCTACATCGGCCACATAATTATTAAAGGCCACACGTACCTGCTCCTTGTTGGAAGCATGTACACCGAATACGGCGTGGGCAGCACGCGGAATAGCATTACGCAGGTTGCCGCCGTCGATTTCGCACAGACTCAGTTCGTGGGTCTGCATCAGAGTCCACAGGAAGCGGGCCACAAGCTTGTTGGCATTGGCGCGGCCAAGATGGATGTCGCCACCGGAGTGACCACCCAGACCCTTGCTGACATCGAACTTAAAATAATGGAAGTCGGTAGGAGCCATCGAACGGTCATAGTGGAAAGTACAGGTAGTGTCGACACCGCCGGCGCAGCCCACAAAGAGTTCAGCATCGTCCTCCGAGTCGAGGTTCAGCAGCATAGTGCCGCTAATCATGCCCTCACCCAGATTGTTGGCACCGGTCAGACCTGTTTCCTCATCGACAGTAAACAGAGCCTCCAGCGGACCGTGTACCAGCTTGTCGTCAATCAGCGCGGCAAGCGCGGCAGCCATGCCGATGCCGTTGTCGGCGCCGAGAGTGGTGCCGTCGGCGCGCAGCCACTCACCGTCAACTATAGTAGTGATAGGCTGATTCTCGAAATCAAAATTCTTGTCGTTCGACTCGCACACCATATCCATATGCGCCTGCATAATCACAGTAGGAGCCTGCTCGTGACCCGGAGTGGCAGCCTTGGTCATAACCACGTTGCCGATAGCGTCGGTGCGCACCTCGATACCGTGTTCGGCAGCGAAATCGAGAAGGAACTTGCGGATTTTTTCCTCCTTCTTTGAAGGATGGGGCACCTGGCAAATACGGTCGAAAATACCGAAAACCAGAGCCGGCTGAAGGTCTTTGATAGTCATGTCGGGATAGTAAGATTTTATGTTAAAAATGAATTAATAATCTCAGCGCGACCTCTTAACAAAGTTTGCATTATGGCAAATTATGTTAAAAAAGGCATTTTTAAGCCCTCTAAGTTACAAAATTATTCCGATATGTTGCAAATAATTTCACATACTTTCCTATATTTGCAGTCGAAAACGGTAAAACGATGACAAAAACACTGCTATTAAGCATAAGCCTGCTCGGCATAGCATTCGTGCTGCTGGGCATAAAAGTGCTTTTTGTGAAAGGCGCCCGCTTCCCGTCGGGGCACGCCCACTCGTCGCCGCAGCTAAGGCAGCGAGGCGTTGCCTGCGAAGCACACAGCGCCAAATCACCAAGCAGAAATGCCATGAAAACCGACATCAAACCAAATCAGAAAATTCACGACAATAAAGTATAAATACATCTCATGAAGAAAATCATCCTCGCCGTGCCCGCATTCGCACTCCTCATAAGCTCCCTTGCTCTAACCGGCTGCGGCGAAAACGGCAAGTCCGACAAAGACACCGCATCCAACGTACGAAAAGAAACAGCGGCACATACCGCAACCACAAACATCGCTTTCGTCAACATGGACACAGTATACAGCCAGTACACACTCGCCAAAGAACTC
This sequence comes from uncultured Muribaculaceae bacterium, assembly GCA_910578365.1. GTDB lineage: Bacteria > Bacteroidota > Bacteroidia > Bacteroidales > Muribaculaceae > CAG-873. Next base: position 2,803 of record CAJTRC010000026.1, on the reverse strand, counting down.
AACACAGAAAGCGAAAAATATGCCACCGACCACCAGCGCTGGGCAAACAACCAGCAGCAATCGCTGCAGAACTCACTCAACAAACTGCAGCAGAAAGTACAGGCCGGACAAATGACACAGGCCGCTGCCGAAGAAGAATACAACCAGATAATGCGCCGCGGACAAACACTCGACGCCGAAGGACAGCGACGCGCAACCGCAACCCAGGAACTCATCGCCGCCAACGCAAAACGAGTACAGGACTCAATACACAACTACCTCGTTGACTTCAACGCCGAAAAGAAATTCGACGCAATACTCAGCACCGACATGACCTCGCCGGTACTCATCTACAACCCCGCACTCGACATAACCGACCAGGTAGTAAAAGGACTCAACGCACGCTACAAAGCACCCGCAAAAGAAGAACCCAAAAACGAAGAAAAAACACCCGACAAAAAATAACGGATGTCAAAACGATACAAACACACAAGGCACCCTCGCAAAAGCCAGGGTGCCTTGATTGCTAAAATAGCACTCGCAGCTATAATACTCATTGGCCTGGCACTGTACGCAAGCCGGAACATACAGCCACAAAACGACCAAACCACAAACCGGCAGACAATGCCCGGACAGGCTCAACTGTGGAAAATAACCACACCACCCGACCTGCTCGAAATAATGGCACACTACACCGGATTCACAGTATCGTTCAACCCCGACATGCACGTGCCCAACTACGTAATCTGGGAACTCACAGCCAACGAAGCACAAGCCGACTCAGTAACACGCAGCGGAGCAAAATTCACCTGCGACTACAGCATCGAAGGATGCCCCGACACATACGACTACCGAAACAGCGGATTCGACCGCGGACACATGTGCCCAGCCGCCGACATGAAATGGAGCCGACAGGCAATGGACGACTGCCACATAATGACCAACATAGCCCCACAGACACACAAACTAAACGGCGGGCCATGGAAGACACTCGAATCCAACTGCCGCAAATGGGCCCTCCGCGACTCAGCACTCATAATAATAAGCGGCCCCATACTCACCGACCGCCTCAGCCGGCGCATAGGCACCACAGGCGTAATAGTACCCGAACGATACTTCAAAGTAGTACTCGCCCCATACGCCAACCCGCCTCGAGGCATAGCATTCATAATGAACAACTACGACACCACCGGAGGCGTACAACCAACCGCCACAACAATCGACGAAGTAGAAACCATAACCGGATTCGACTTCTTCGCGGCACTCCCCGACGAAATCGAAAACCAGGTAGAATCACAATCCAACTACCAACAATGGCAACGACTCAAAACACGATAACCACCGACACCATCTGCGCCATATCAACCCCACACGGCACAGGAGGCATAGCCGTAGCCCGCATCAGCGGACCACAAGCCATACAACACGTAACCAAAATATGGCAAGGAACAAACCTCGCCACAGCACAAACCCACAGCGCACACCTCGGCACAATACTCGACACCGACAACAAGCCACTCGACCAAGGCGTCGCAACCATATACCGCAGCCCACGCTCATACACCGGCGAAGACACCGTCGAAATATCAGTACACGGCTCACTGTGGATACAACGCGAACTACTCAACACCCTGTGCCAGGCCGGATGCCGAATGGCCGAACCAGGCGAATTCACACGCCGCGCATTCAGCAACCGACGCCTCAGCCTCACACAGGCCGAAGCCGTAGCCGACATGATAGCATCATCAAGCCGCGCCGCACACCGCATAGCAATAAACCACCTGCGCGGAAGCTTCACACAACGCCTGAACCAACTACACCAAAACCTGCTCCAACTCGCATCACTAATCGAACTCGAACTCGACTTCTCAGAAGAAGAAGTCGAATTCGCATCACGACAACAACTACACCGGCTCGCCACCGAACTCCGGCACGAACTCCAGCACCTCAGCGACAGTTACCGCACCGGAGCAGCCATAAAACAAGGCATACCCGTAGCCATAATCGGCGCCACTAACGCCGGAAAATCATCACTCCTCAACACCCTCGTAGGCGACCAGCGCGCAATCGTAAGCGACATCCACGGCACCACACGCGACATAGTCGAAGACAGCGCTGAAATAGGCGACTACCTCTTCCGATTCCTCGACACAGCAGGCCTGCGCCACACCACCGACACCATCGAACAGATAGGCATCGAACGCAGCCGCCAGGCAGCACACAGCGCCCGCATAATACTCCTCGTAGCCGACGCCACCACCAGCCCCGACCCACAAGCCATCGACACCACGCGCAACAGCCCCGACGCCCACATCATACTCGTAGCCAACAAAACCGACCTGCCCCTGGCCGACACCACCACCCTACTCCACACCGCCCGCGAGCTCTCCGCCCCATTGGTAAGCATCAGCGCGGCCACCGGCGCCGGCATCGACAACCTCCGCCAAGCCCTCGTATCAGCCATCGAAAGCGAAGGCGACACCGGCTCCGAGCTGCTCGTCACCAACGCCCGTCAGGCCCAGGCCCTGCAGCGCGCCGCCGACAGCACCGCCCGTGTAATATCCGGCCTCGAAACCGGCCTGAGCGGCGACTTCATTGCCCAGGACCTCCGCCAGACAATGCACTATCTGAGCGAAGTCAGCGGCGAAATCTCCACTCCCGACATTCTCCAAAACATCTTCACCCGCTTCTGCATCGGAAAATGAACGGCAGTTAAAGATAGGCAACTATAAGTATAGATAAGTATTAAGGCGTTCAGTTTGAGCGCCTTTTCTTGTGTCCGGCTGTCGGCAGTTTAATCGGTAGAACTCGTTTCTACCTGTTT
>CAJTRC010000025.1 GCA_910578365.1 uncultured Muribaculaceae bacterium | reverse complement strand
TAACGCTCTGATTTTGAGCCTACATTTGTGCCGACATTGTTTGAAAATTGACTACCGACGGGGCGTAAGTAATCCGCTGATAATCTGCTATATAAGCAAAAAACCCGACCGAAGTCGAGTTTTTTCGTGGTGCCACCAGGATTCGAACCGGGGACACACGGATTTTCAGTCCGATGCTCTACCAACTGAGCTATGGCACCTTTTGCAAGGGGTTTCCCGTGTTTTGCGATGCAAAGTTAGGGACTTTTTTTGAGGTATCCAAATTTTTTTGAAACTTTTTTTGAATTTTTTTTGCCGTTTTTTGCTATCATGTTTATAGTGTGGCGATTAGTGGTGCGGGAGATGTGCGCTGTATTTTTTCGCGGATGGGTGTTGTTGCTTTGGTATATGATGCGTGTGGCTATGGCAGGTATTGGCTGATGTCTTTTCCGTAGCGCTGTAGCTCGCGTACCATGCTTGATGATATCATGGCCAGATGGGGTTCGGCGGGAAGTATTATGGTGTCGAGGCCGCTTATGCTGCGGTTTATGTCGGCGAGGTCGCGTTCGTATTCGAAGTCTTTTACGGAGCGGGCTCCACGCAATAGTATGCCGGCGCCGTGTTGTTGTGCGGCGTCGGTGGTAAGGGTTGTGTAGGATATGACTTGTACTCGTGGTTCGTGGCGGTATATGCGGCGTATTGTGTCGAGGCGTTGTTGAGTGTCGGTTGTGCCGATTTTGTTGCAGTTGATGCCTACGGCTATTATTACTCCGTCGGGGAATATGTGCAGGGCGCGGCGCACTATTGAGTCGTGGCCTATGGTAAAGGGGTCGAATGACCCGGCGAAGAGTGCTTTCATTGGTCGATGCGTTCGAGCATTTGGGTGTCGTCTTCTACTACGAGGTTTTCGATGATGAATTGTTGGCGTTCCATGGTGTTTTTGCCCATGTAGAATTCGAGCAGTTCTTTTACGCCGTCTTCTTTACGCAGGGTTACGCGGTCGAGGCGCATGTCGGGGCCGATGAATCCGCGGAATTCTTCGGGTGATATTTCGCCGAGTCCTTTGAATCGGGTTATTTCGGCTTTGTCGCCGAGGCGTTCGATTGCTGCTGTTCGTTCTTCGTCGGTGTAGCAGTAGTATGTTTCGTTATCGTCGGTTTTGCGTGTTTTGCCGGCGCGTCGTGCTTTGTTTTTGTTGCGTACGCGGAATAGTGGTGTCTGGAGTATGTAGACGTGACCTTTTTTTATGAGGTCGGGGAAGAATTGCAGGAAGAAGCTTATCATCAGCAGGCGTATGTGCATGCCGTCGACGTCGGCGTCGGTTGCTATGATTACGTTGTTGTATCGTAGTCCGTCGATGCCGTCTTCGATGTTGAGTGCTGCCATCAGGAGGTTGAATTCTTCGTTTTTATAGAGTATTTCCTGTGTGACGCCGTATGTGTTGAGTGGTTTGCCTCGGAGCATGAATACTGCTTGTGTCTGGACGTCGCGTATTTTGGTGATGGAGCCTCCGGCGGAGTCGCCCTCGGTGATGAATATTGATGATTGCAGTTTTTTTTCGTCGTCGCCTTTGGTGTCGTTGAGGTGTATTCTGCAGTCGAGGAGTTTGCGGTTGTGCAGGTTGACTTTTTTGGCCATTTCGCGTGCTTTTTTTGCTACTCCGGCCATGGCTTTGCGTGAGCGTTCGCTGTCTTGTACTTTTTTGAGTATTATGTCGGCTACGTCGAGGTTTCGGTGCAGGTAGTTGTCGAGGTCGTTTTTTACGAAGTCGCCTATGAATTTGGCTACTGTTGGGCCGTTGGGGCCTATGTCGCGCGATCCGAGGCGTGTTTTGGTCTGTGATTCGAATACCGGTTCTTCGACTTTGATTGCTACTGCGGCTACGATGCCGTTGCGTATGTCGGAGTATTCGAAGTTTCGGCCGAACATTTCTTTGATTGTCCGGGATACTGCTTCTTTGAATGCGCTCAGGTGTGTTCCGCCTTGTGTGGTATGCTGTCCGTTGACGAATGAGTAGTATTCTTCGCCGTACTGGTTGGCATGGGTTATGGCTATTTCGATGTCGTCGCCTTTGAGGTGTATTATGGGGTAGAGTGGTTCGTCGGTAAGGTTTTCTTTAAGCAGGTCGAGCAGGCCGTGTCGCGATATGAATCGTTTGCCGTTGTAGTTTATTACCAGGCCGGTGTTCAGGAAGGTGTAGTTCTTGAGCATGGCCACGATGAATTCGTCGCGAAAGCTGTAGTCGCGGAATATGGTGGGGTCGGGTGTGAAGTTTACTTCGGTGCCGTTGGGGGCGTCGGTGGCTGTGAGTTCTGATTCGTTTATGAGTTTGCCGTGCTCGAATTGGGCTGTTTTTTTCCGGCCGTCGCGTATGGCTGATATTACAAAGCTGTCGCTCAGCGCGTTCACCGCTTTTAAGCCCACGCCGTTCAGACCCACCGATTTTTTGAATGCGGCGCTGTCGTACTTGCCGCCGGTGTTCATTTTCGACGTAACATCTACCAGCTTGCCCAGGGGTATGCCGCGTCCGTAGTCGCGTATGGTCACTGTGCCGTCGGCTATTTCTATGTCGATGCTGCGCCCGAAGCCCATCATGTATTCATCGATGGCGTTGTCGAGTACTTCTTTGAGCAGTACGTATATGCCGTCGTCGCTGGTGGACCCGTCGCCGAGTTTGCCTATATACATGCCGGGTCGGCGGCGTATGTGTTCTCTCCAGTCGAGCGTGGTTATGTTGTCCTCGGTATAATTGGCCGGAGCGGAGCTGCGGTTGGAATTTTCTTCGCCCGTTTCCGGGGACAGGTTGTCGGTATCGAATAAGTCTGACATGGCGTTGTAATGAATTCTCTACAAAGTTACGTAAAAAATTCGATTTTTTATGTACCTTTGTATATGAATTGTTCGAAGGCTCTGATCAGTATCGTGATTCCGGTGTACAACCGCGCTGCAGTGGTGACGCGGACTCTCGATTCTGTGTTTGCCCAGACCGCCCGTCCGCTGCAGCTTATTCTGGTTGACAACGCCTCGACCGACGGCAGCGCCGAGCTGTTGCGGCAGTGGGCCGCAACGCACGATTCGTCGGACTTTGGCGTACGTTTGCTATCGGAGCCTCAGCCCGGGGCCGCACGTGCCCGCAACTGTGGGCTCAGGGCTGTCGATACTCCGTGGACTATGTTTTTCGACTCTGACGACCTGATGCGCCCGGGCCATGTCGACAGGGTTCTCCGGGCCATTGAACGCTGTCCGCAGGCCGATATTTTCGGCTGGGATGTGATAGCCTACGATGCCGCAGGCCATGCCCGCAAGCTCTTGTTCGAACCTGCCGGCGCAGCCTGGCACAACCTCATGCACGGCATGCTGGCCACACAGCGCTATTGTGCACGTACTGAGTTGTTTCGCCGCGCCGGTGGCTGGTGCGACAGCCTGGCTACATGGGACGATATAGAACTGGGCACCCGCCTGCTGTGCCTCGGCCCGCGGGTGGTCAGACTCGGGGGCGAGCCTACCGTCGAGGTGTATTACAGTGACGAGTCGGTCACCGGGCCAGGTTATGCCGCATCGATGCAGAAATCGCTTGCCGCTCTTGGGGAGATTGCCCGTAATTATGGCCGTCTGGGCCCGCTGAGCCATGTGCGCCTGAAGCAGGCTATCCTTGCCGCCGACTGTGTGCGCGAAGGCCGTACCGATGCCCGCTCACTGCTCGACGAGGCGCTCCGGGCCGACTCACGGAGGCTCAACCGCCTTGCCTACCGCCTTGCCTACCGTTATCGTCTGGCAGGAGGCCGCGGTGCGGCCCGACTGTTCAAACCCTTGCTGAGATGAATACTCCACGATTGCAGATATTAATCAGTACCTTTGCCGCCGACGGTCTGCACCGTGTGGCCGCAATGAACCTGCCGGAGCTTGACGGCATAGGCTACATTGTGTCGTGTCAGGACCCGGAGCGTACCGTTTCCGCCCCCGCGGCCATACTGCCACCGCGTCGCGATTTGAAGCTGTACATGCACAGCGACCGCGGACTCGGACTTAACCGCAGCCATGCCCTCGGACATGCCGAAGCCGAGTTCGTGCTCCTGGCCGATGACGACCTGCAGTACAGCGCCGACGGACTGGCCCGGGCCTTGCAGGCGATGGAGGAACATCCGGACACGGATATTTTCGCCTTCCGCTACAGCGGCGCCGACAACAAGCTGTACCCGCCGGACATGCACGACCTGTCAAAACCATTCAAAGGATATAACTTCACCTCGTTCGAACTTGCTTTCCGGCTGAAAGCGATCCGTGACAGAAAGCTCGATTTCAGTCCGCTCACCGGTGTGGGTGCGCCATATCTCACGGCTGCTGAAGAAAGCATATTTGCCGAGCGCTGTCTGCAGCAGGGGCTTCGGGGGCTGTTCATACCCTTGACTATAGTGTGTCACCCCGGTCTTACCACCGGCTACCGACTTGCCTCAAGTGCCGGCTTTGTGCGCAGCACAGCGGCATATATTTATGTAAAATACGGCATAGTCAGCGGCGTGGCCCGCTGTCTGCTGCTGGCAGCCAGGGTGCCGCTGCCGTACCCCAGGGCCCTTGTCTACGCCTTGCAGGGCATGGCATATGCCGTGAAACACCGCAGGGAATTATGAAAATACTGCTGATAGGTGATTTCAGTAATTATCACCGGGCGCTCAGCGACGGTCTTCGTCAGCTGGGCCATGACGTCACCGTGGCGTCTTCCGGCACACAGTGGCTCAATACAGAGCGTGATGTCGATTTGCGCCGCCGCGGCGGCAAGCTGGGCGGGGCACTGCTGTATGCACGCCTCAACAGTACTCTGTTGCCGCGGCTGAGCGGCTACGATGTGGTGCAGATTTGCTCTCCATTGTTTGTTGAGCTGAGGCCCGCGCGCGTAAGCCGCGTGTTCGACATGCTGAAGTGCCGCAACGGCCATCTGTTTCTAACGGCATTGTCTACCGACAGTCATCTGGTGGAGCGCCTCAGCGGACCGAATCCGCCGTTGCGCTATAGCGAGTGGCAGGTCGAAGGCTGTCCGACTCCTTTTGCACTTTCGGATGTGAATATGCGTCGTGAATGGCTCGCGCCGGAGATGGTGGAGCACGACCGGCATATTTACGCGAATGTCGACGGCACCGTTACGGCGTTATATGAATATCATAAGATAATTGAAGATGCTTTTTCGGCCGACCGGCTGGCCTATGCCGGCATACCTATTGACTTGCAGAAGATACAGCCCGCTGCCATGCCCGGCCTCGGGCAGGCTGACCCTGTACGGATAATGGTGGCATACCCCAAGGCGCGTATGGTTGAGAAAGGCGCCGACCGACTTGTGGCTATGGCGCGTGAACTCGAGCGCCGGCATCCGGGGAGGATTATAGTCGATGAGGTTACGCAACTGCCTTATTCGCAGTTTGTGGAGCGTATAAAGCAGAGTCATATAATAGTCGACCAGCTATATAGCTATACGCCCGGCACCACGGCACTGCTGGCAATGGCCATGGGCCGTGTGACAGTGAGCGGCGGCGAGGAGGAGTATTACGATTTCATAGGCGAGCGCAGTCTGCGCCCTATAATCAACACCGACCCGGCTGACATCGGCGAAACCATGTGCCGCGTCGAAGCTGTGGCTCTCGACCGGGAACGCCTCATGGCCATGGCGGCGGAAGGCCCCGAGTTTGTAAGGCGCCACAACGATTCGGTCGAGGTTGCCCGCCGCTTCCAGCGGTTCTGGGAGAAGCGTATAAACTTCTGATTTTAAATCAGTCCGATATGCCGGAACATTTCGGCATAGTAAGCGGCTTTTTTCTCCAGTGCCAGCGGATAAGCCCGGCTGGTAGATGGCATGCGCCAAATTTCGAGCGAGCCGTCGGCGATGGTCACCATCTCGCCCATGCGTGGCAGCGGTGTGCCGGTAAGGCAGGCCACGACTCCGGCGGCTTTTTCGCCTGTGGTGACTACCGTGTGGCACGATGGCATCTGCGACAGCAGGTCGGACAGAGGCACCGGCTCGACTATGTCGAGAAATTTATCGGAGGCGTTGTCTTTCAGGCGTCGTACTTTGCGTGCGGTATCGTTGAGTGCGATTCCTTTTTCGACAAGCAGCCGTTTGATATCGTCGAGGCGGAAGCAGCGTGCCTGCCGGTCGTATAGCGCGTCGCGTCCGCCAAGAAAAATCAGCCCCATCATGGGCCAGAAATCGTTGGTTCGGTTGGGGTAATAAAAATTCATGGCCCATCGTTTGGGCTGGGGCGGGAAGGTACCCATTATGAGTACCTTCGCACCCTCAGGTATAAACGGGGGCCACGGATGTGATTCGAGTTCCATTTATCAGAAATATCGTGCCATGTCGCTTTCGAGTGTCTGCCAGTCGGTGACACGTTCGGCCAGGTTGCCTTCGGCATCGAATATATATGTCATGGGCAGTGCGTCTACGTTGTAGCTTATCAGCGGGTTGCCCTGCTTGATGGCTGCGCTCCACACGCTTGTCCATGGCAGGTTCTGGGCCAGGCGATGCCACTCGGGTTCGGTGGCGTCGACGCTGACCTGATAAATTTTCAGCCCGCGCTCCTTGTATTTGTCGTAAACTGTGCGCAGCACCATGGTGTATGCCGGAGCTTGCTCGGCCGAGTATGCGGCAAAACTTAGTATGGCCGGATGTCCGCCGCCTACGAAGTCGGAGAGTTTGTGTTCTTTGCCATTTATGTCAACCGACTCTATGTCGGCAGGCATATTGGTTACGACTGCGGTAATCTCACGTTCGTATGCCTCGGGGTTGCGGCGCTTCATTTCCTGAGCCACACGCATTTCGAGGAACTTGGTGCGGGGGTCGTCGGGTCGTTGCTGCCGGAACTTAGTGGCTACGGCGCGCAGAATATTGTAGTCGAGTTTGCGGCTGTTGATGTCAAAGAGCGCCTTTCCGTCGAAATTGCGGCTAATCAGATAGTATGCCGTCATCACCTCGGGGTCGGCAATGATAAGCTCATAGAGCTGAATCTTAAGGGTGGAGTCGGCCAAAGCCTTGTCGAGCCCTTTGGCGTTGATGGAGGCATATATTAAAGAGTCGGCACCGGCGATTTTAAGGGCGGCGGTCGAGCCCTTCATGGAGTATCGGCCTCCGAAATCGTCAGCGTTGGTGCTGATTGAGATATGGTCGAGCGAGTCGACGGGGAAGTATAGCTTGCGACCGTCAAGGCTCAGACGGTAAAGGTCGGGGTATGCCGCCGCGGAGTCGGCAGTAAAGGCAAACTTGCCTTCGTTGTCCACAGCAATCGAGTCGAGCACAATCCACGAACCGCTTACATTCTGTTCGATAGCCAGTTTGCGGCCTTGGGCACCTTCGACAGAGCCTTCGACCTTCCAGCCATCTTTTCCTGCACATGCGCTCAGGGCTGCGATGCTGCCCATGAGCAGAAGTTTTACGTACGCTTTCATTGTGGGCCCTGTTATTCGAATTCAGCTGCGATTTTGTCGGCAATACTCTGCATCTGCTCGGCGGGCAGTGGAGTTTTTTTACTGAACTGGAGGTCACCCTCGGAGTTGATGGGAGCCAGGTGAACATGGGTGTGGGGCACTTCCATGCCCATAACGGCCACTGCTATGCGCTTGCATGGTATGGCCTTTTTCATGGCCTTGGCCACGCGGCGTGCAAAGAGCATCAGTTCGGTATAGTCCTGCTCGTCAAGGTCGAATATGTAGTCGACTTCTTTGCGCGGGATAACCAGTACGTGGCCCGGAGTCACGGGGTTGATGTCGAGGAAAGCATAGTGCTTTTCGTCGGCTGCCACACGGTACGAAGGAATTTCGCCGGCGGCAATTTTGGAGAATATGGTTGCCATTTGTAGAGCGGTTTATCAGAATGAAATTTCCACGATTTCAAATTTCATCAGGCCGGAGGGTACACGTATTTCCACCACTTCGCCCAGCTTGTGGCCCAGCAGACCCTGGGCAATGGGAGTCGACGAAGCGATTTTCTTTTCCTTGAGGTTGGCCTCGGAGTCGGCAACAATTGTGTACTCCATAGTCATGCCGTTGGCCACGTTTTTGATTTTTACGCGGTTGAGAATCTGAATCTCGTCGGTGTTGAGTTTTGAGTCGTCAATGATGCGTGCATTGGCCACGAGGTCTTTGAGCTGCGATATTTTCATTTCGAGCATGCCTTGTGCCTCCTTGGCGGCATCGTATTCAGCGTTTTCCGAGAGGTCGCCTTTGTCGCGGGCCTCGGCGATAGCACGTGAAATTTCGGGGCGTTTTACAGATTCGAGATAGGCAATTTCGTCCATCTTTTTCTTGTAGCCCTCTTTGGTCATATAAGTGATAGCCATGATGATTCTGTGTTTTTTTGAGAGATTAAAAAAAATAAGCGACTCGGCCATGTCTGGCTGAGCCCCTCAGAAATTCTGACGCAAAGTTAGCCTAAAAAAGTGAGAGCGCGACGAAAAAGGTGTTAATGTTTATTAAATGCCGCCGTCGCTCCAAGTTAAGCCGCGGAAACTGATTATTTTTGCAATATGATTACAGAATTTCTGACAGCCCACGGGCTTATGGGCCTTGCTATCGGCCTGAGTACTTTTTTGATAATAGGCGTTTTTCATCCTATAGTAATAAAGTGCGAGTATTATTTCGGCGTGAAATGCTGGTGGTGGTTTCTGCTGCTCGGAATCGCTTCGTGCGTCGCCTCGGTGTGTGTGGCCGATGTGGCGGTATCGACTCTGCTCGGAGTTGTAGCCTTCTCGTCGTTCTGGACTATAAAGGAAATATTCGAGCAGCGCGACCGTGTGCGTAAAGGCTGGTTCCCGGCTAATCCCAAACGAAAATACTGATGCCACAGCCGAATATAATAGTATTGCACGTAGCTTGTGGCTACGAGGCCCGTGCCCGACATATCGAGTCAATGATGCAGCGCCACGGCCTTGAATTCGAGTACATGCTGCGGGGAGATATCCCGCAGGTGACACCTCAGGTGCTCGACGAGTATTTCTGCGACAGTTTCGGAGGAGCTAATGCCTATACATCGTGCAGCTATAAGCATCTGCTCGCGTGTGAACGCATTGTTGCCCAGAACTGGTCGGGTGCCGTGATTATGGAAGACGACGCGGTGCTGTTTACGCGCTTCGGCACGCTGCTGCCCGAGGCACTGCGCCAGCTCGACACAGCCTGTCCGGGGCCTGCGATACTTTCACTTGAGGATACGCGCCTGAGGTTTGTGCCGCACAGCCGGCGCCGCAAGGGGCAGCTGGTATATCCCGGCGACCGCGACCGTCTGGCAGGCTGCTATTATATAAACCGTGCCGGCGCACAGGCAGTGCTCGACTTTGCCCGCAGCCACAAACTCGACCGGCCAATCGACACCTTTCATCGCCTGATGCTGGACAGCGGGCTGCTGAATTACTGGTGGATGCAGCCCGCCATAGCCACCCAGGGCAGTTTTACCGGTCTGTTTCCCTCGTCGTTGTCCACGCGCTACAGCCGGCTGATGACACCGCTTGTGTGGCGTCTGAAATTGGGTTACCGCAAGCTCTTATACCGGTTGCGCTGATAAACCAGCCGCATGATACGGTCGGCAAAAACCGGGCGGTAATGCGTGTTGTCGTAAAGCAGGGTGTCCTGTTCGAGTGCGTTGGCAAGCGAGAAACTGTAATCGTGTACCCTTTCCGCCCCGAATACCGATTGCATCAGCTGCAAATCGGCCGGATTGAGTACCGTTTTGCGACGGTTGGGGCCTATCACCACCCGGAAATCGGTTTTGTGCTTTTTGAATATCTCCGCTATGTTTTTTACCGCATCGGCCCGTCGGCCGGTGAGGCAGGCATCGGCCACGGAGATTTCTGCAGGCGATGCCTGCAGCGGATGCATGCTGTAGAAAGCCGCCGGGTCGGCGGCGATTATGGAATCCCAGGCAGGAATTGACTCCTGATTGATAAGCGGGTCATATATTATAGGCTGTGGCTCGAAAATCATATTGCGCCCGTTGTTGCAGGGCTGCCCGCTGATTTGTGCCGGAATCCAGCTTTTCAGGAAATCGGCGTTTGTAGCCGCTCTGAAATAAGTGTAATGATAGCTCAGCCGCCCGGCAAGCGTGTGCTGAAGCTGCGGCGGATTCACGAAGGCAGGTCCCGCGGATTCATCGCTACCCATTATTATGGGGTCGAGGACAACGAGTGCGAAATCCAGTGGCTGGCCGAGTTCGTCGAGATACTTTATTTTGGCGGCCATAGACGGCAGACTCTCCGATGACGAATCAAAGTGGTATGCCTTGGCGCGGCCGCTTGAGTCAGCCAGTTGCTGCCACGTTTCGGCATCGTAGTAGCACGATATCGACGAGCCGAATATGAAAGCGTTGTAGCTGTGATCCTGAGCCACGCGGTCGTGGAAATTAGCGAATGTAACCAGCCCTTTGTTCATGCCTATGCGTGCCGGATTTTCTGTAGGGTCGGGCAGATAACAGTCGTAGTGCCGCAATACCTTGTATGGGTCGGTGCAGATATACCATAGCAGGGCAACCAGTACCGGCGGACTTGCCACCAGCACCGTGCGCTGCATGAATCTGATTATCGAACGGGCCGTTGTATTCATCAGAACTGAAAATAAATGAAAGTCATTTCCACCGGCTCGCTGATTATTATGCACCCTATGCACAGCCAGTAATAGGCTATACGCGCCCATGGGCTACTGCCGAACCGTTCAAGCGGGTAATCCATTGCGCGGCACTTCCATTCGGTAACCATAACCACGGCCGCAGGCAGCATCCACCATATTTTAAGCAGATACAGCCAGTTGCGGAATCCTATAAATGCTATGGCGATAATGGCTGCCACTGCCAGCCCGGCTACCGTCGGCCGCAGCCAGCCTTTTCGGCAGATAAATGTGGCGATAAGCCACAGCACGCCGAAAACAAGCAGATAAACCCATATTCCCGAGAAACCGGTGGCGAGCTGGCTCCATTCCGAACAGCGGAAAAGATAGAACCCGAATGCCACAGTACCGAAAGTCAGTATTATTGAGGGTAAATCGCGTGCTGTGGTCGAGCCTGACGGACGCCGCATGTGCAGCAATGTTTTAGCCGCCACGTACACTGCGGCCCAGTATATGCCCCAGATTATAAAGTTCCAGGCGGCTCCGTGCCATATTCCCGACACCACGAACACCAGCACAGTGTTCCACATGGCGCGGGTATGACCGCGCCGGTTGCCTCCCAGGGGTATGTACAGGTAATCTCTGAACCACAGCATCAGCGATATATGCCATCGCTGCCAGAATTCAAGTATGTTGCGCGAGAAATACGGAAAACGGAAATTGGCCATCAGCTCTATGCCGAGCAGACGCGATACTCCGCGGGCTATCTCGCTGTACGCCGAGAAATCGCAATAGATTTCTATCGAGAACACAATGCCGCCCAACAGAACCAATATCGGATTTCCGGGTATCTGGGCGTAAATACGGTCGGAATACAAGGCGAGCATGTCGGCCACGCACAATTTCTTCATCAGTCCGAATAGTATCAGCCGTAGCCCCGAGGAGGCCATGGCTCGGTTCCATTGCCTTGCATGCGCAATCTGTGGCAACAGTTGCGATGCCCGTTCGATAGGACCGGCCACCAACTGCGGAAAATAGGCTATGAAGGTGGCAAATGTAACAGGATTCGTACACACGGCCGCACGGCCTTTGTACACATCGACTGAATACGCTATCGCCTGGAAAGTATAGAACGAGATACCCACCGGCAGCAGTACGTCAATTGTGAACCAGTCGAGATTCCATCCGAATACACTCAGCAGCCGCTGCAGATTTTCCGAGAAGAAATTCAGGTATTTGAATATTATCAGTATGCCTATGTTGAATACTATGTTCAGAGCTGTAAGCAGTCGCCCGTACCTTCGGGCTGCAAACAGTCCGGTGAGGTATGTAGTGGTTGTGGTGAGGATTATCAGTCCCAGAAAACGCCAGTCCCACCATCCGTAAAAGAAATAGCTTGCCGCCAGCAGAAGCATGTTTTGGGTCTTGACCCGGCTGCGTAACATCAGCCAGTAAAGCACAAACACCGTAAGCATGAATATGGCGAAAAGTATTTCGGTAAACTGCATTGTCAGTGGTTTTGGGTGCGCGCCGCCGCGTGTCGTTGCTGGTAGTTATATATGGCCATTGCCACTCCTGCAAGGGGGCGGAGTCGTTCAGACAGATGGTCTGAGTAGTTATCGGGATACCGGCGTCGGATGTCCAGGATGTCTTCGTACTGCTTGCGAGTGAGCAGGGTGCCGAACTGGGTAATCATGTCTTCGCTTATCAGTTTGGCTATATGGGTGTAGACAGTGCTTTCCGACAATCCGCGTTCTCGGGCTATCTCCGGCACGGGCAGGCCGCTGTTGTACAGTATCAGAGTCTGCTTCATGCTGCTGCCCTGTGGCAGAGTCGCCGTCATGCCCTCGAACTTGCGTATTGCCTGAATGAAGCGGCTGCCGAAGCGCACAAGCTTGCGTTCGCCCACACCGCTTATATCGGCCATTTCCTCTAAGGTCTTCGGGCGGCGGTGAGCCATATCCTGCAGGGTGGCGTCGCTGAATACCATGTAAGGCGCTATGCCGTCTTTCTGCGAAATGGCCATACGTATGGTTTTGAGTTGCTCGAATAGTTCTTCTTCGGGTGACAGCGCCGGCACGTCGAGGTCCGGAATTCTGCCGCGGCGTTTTTTTTCGTCTTTAGTCTGTTCGGGCGCGTAGCGTGCCAGTTCGATGCGTGCGCGGCCATACACCACATCCATGCCGAATGGGGTGGGGTGCAGGTGGTTACTTTCGTCGTAGGCAATCTCGAACAGTCCCAGCTGCACCATCTGCGACAGGTAGTGGTTCCATTGGGCCACATTCAGGTCGCGTCCGGCTCCGAATGTTTTTATGCGGTCGAAACCCAGTCGCCTGATATCGGACTTGAGTGAGCCGCGCAGAATGTCGTTGAGCATATACATGCCGGCTTTTCCACCCACGCGTATCGATGCGCTCAGGGCCATTTGAGCCAGAGTGGTGCCATCGAAACGGTGTGGCGGATTGAGGCAGATGTCGCAGTTGCCGCAGTCGTGAGCGGCTGTTTCGCCGAAGTAACTCAGCAGTATGCGGCGGCGGCATACTCCGGCCTGGGCGAATTTGAGCATCTGCTGCAGTTTTTCGTTGCTTACACTGCTGCGGCCCGACTCCTCGGCGAAGTTACGCAGAGTAATCATATCGGCCATGGAGTAGAACATCAGAGCATGGGCCGGCAGGCCGTCGCGTCCGGCACGACCTATTTCCTGGTAGTAGCTTTCGATGTTGGATGGCAGATTGTTGTGTACCACATAGCGTATGTTGCTCTTGTCGATGCCCATGCCGAATGCTATTGTGGCGCACACCACCTGCACGGTGCCGTTTATGAAGGCCTTTTGCGCAGCGGAGCGTTCGGCGGTATTCATGCCGGCGTGGTAGCATACGGCACGGAAACCGAGTGCGTTGATGCGTTCGGTCATTTCCTCGGCGCTTTTGCGGCTGAGGCAGTAAATTATGCCGGAGTCGTTCGGATGCTTGCGTATAAGCGAGGCGATCACACGCATTTTGTTTTTCAATCCGGGGTTGTTTACCACTTGCAGCGAAATGTTGGGGCGGTCGAACGAGCCAATCCATGTAAAGGGTGCGGCCAGATTCAGATTCGCGGCTATGTCGCCGCGGCACAGGCGGTCGGCGGTGGCGGTGAGAGCCATTATCGGCACGTGCGGATATTTCTGTTTTATTCGTGCCAGGTCTGTGTATACGGGCCGGAAATCGTGGCCCCACTGCGATATGCAGTGTGCCTCGTCGATGGCGAACAGGTTTACCGGTATGGAATCCGACCAGCGGTCAATTTCCAGGAGCAGCCTTTCAGGCGATATGTACAGCAGTTTAATGTGGCCCTCGAACAGGGCCTCCATCACCGCGCGGTTGTCTGATTCGTTGTGGCCGGAGTGTACAGCCGCCGCCGGTATGCCGTTGGCCTGCAGGGCGGCTGTCTGGTCGTCCATCAGAGCTATCAGGGGCGACACTACTACGGTGAAGCCGTCACGCGCCAGGGCAGGTATCTGAAAACACAGCGATTTGCCTCCACCGGTAGGCATCAGCACCAGCGAGTCGCGCCCCTGCATGGCCGCGTCGATAATTTCAGCCTGGCCAGGACGGAACGAGTCGTAGCCATAGAATTTCTTTAGAATTTCTTTTGGCGTCATTTCGTGTTGCCCAGCAGCCGGTTATAACGTTTAGGGTCGTTGATGGCCTCGTATGCGGCCTTGAATATAGGATCGAACATGTTTGTGGCGCGAGAGAAAGAGCCGCGTTCGAACAAGTCGCGCGAAATAAGGCCCTTGACGATTGCGGTTACATAGGGTTTGGAGCGCTCCCACTGCTCGCTGTTGAATTCAGTGCTGTCGGCGGTGGTGCGTGCCACAAGGTCGGAGAGCATCCGGTCGGTTACATTGAAGTCGCGGTAGAACCTGTCCTCGTCGGGGTACAGTTTCTTCAGCTGCTTGCGG
The DNA here is from genome assembly GCA_910578365.1 of uncultured Muribaculaceae bacterium. Classification (GTDB taxonomy): domain Bacteria; phylum Bacteroidota; class Bacteroidia; order Bacteroidales; family Muribaculaceae; genus CAG-873. The sequence goes on along the minus strand of CAJTRC010000025.1, from coordinate 17,853 downwards.
TTGGTGTCCACGTAGTTGAGTACGTAGCTGTTGAGCGAGCCTTTGCCCAGCATGGCGCGGTAGTAGGGTGTGAAGTAGGTGGTGTCGACCGGCACGAAAATATCGGGTAGAATACCGCCTCCGCCGTATACGGTGCGGTGGTTGCGCAGTGTCCGGTACTGCAGGCTGTCGATTAGCTTTATCGAGTCGGCGCTCCACAGTTCGCCCGAGTTGAGCCGGTTGAGCATGTCGAGTTCATATTCCTCGCTGTGGCCTTTGGCATAGTGCTTCTGAATGCAGCGGCCCGAGGGGGTATAGTACCGGGCGGTGGTAAGGCGTATCATCGAGCCGTCGGGGAATGGGAACGGACGCTGCACCAGACCTTTGCCGAAGGTGCGTCGGCCCACAACCAGACCGCGGTCGTTGTCCTGCATGGCGCCCGAGAATATTTCGGATGCCGAAGCCGAGAACTGGTTCACCATCACCACAACCGGAATGTCGAGGTACTTGCCGTCGGTGTCGAGGTTAAAGTGCTGCGGGGCGCTGTTTCGTCCGGCAGTGTACACCACCGGGTCGCCTGCGTGCAGAAAGTCAGCAGCCATTTGGCAAGCGGCTCCCAGATAGCCTCCGCCGTTGTCCTGCAGGTCGATAATCAGCTGCTTCATGCCTTTTTTGGCAAGTTTGGCGGCAGCCTGGCGCACTTCGGTGGGAGTTTCCTCGGCAAAGCGGCTCACGGCAATGTAGCCGGTCTTGTCGTCGACCATATATGCCTCGTTGACGCTGTACAGGGGTATGTCGTCGCGGGTCACCACAAACTCAAGCAGCTCGGGGTTGTTGCCTCGCATTACCATCAGGCGTACTTTCGAGCCTTTTTCGCCGCGCAGGGTCTTCAGAATCTTTGAATTCGGCAGCTTGCGTCCGGCCAGCAGTGTATCGTTGGCGCTGATAATCTTGTCGCCGGGTTTTATGCCCACTTTCTCGCTTGGGCCGCCGCCGGTGGTCTGAATCACGTACACGGTGTCGGTGCTCATGTTGAACTGTATGCCGATACCCGAGAACTTGCCTTCGAGTGGCTGTGTGAGCTCGGTGGTTTCCTCCGGGTTGGAGTACGACGAGTGTGGGTCGAGAGTTTTCAGCATCGCCACAATCGCCTCCTGCACAACGGAATCGGCATCAACATCCTCCACATAATAATTTTCGATAATCTGCTCGGCCATACGCAGTTTGTTGTTGGGCGAAAATTGCATCTGCTGGCCGCATATCTTGGTGGCCAGTGGCAGCATAACTGCCGCGGCCATGATAGTCAGTATTAATTTTTTCATCAGGTGTGTATTTATTATGTGCAAATTTAGTATTTTTGCAGAGAAAAAGCGAATATGCTTATTAAAAATTAACAATTCAGCCGGAGAAGGTATGACTGACTTTATTAAAACACCTATCGAGGGTGTATGGATTATCGAGCCGCAGAGATTCGGCGACAAGCGTGGTTATTTCTGCGAAACCTACCGCCGCTGCGATTTTGAAGCTATAGTCGGAGAGGTGGATTTTGTGCAGGAAAACGAGTCGTTCTCGTCCGGGCGCGTTATCCGCGGGCTACACATGCAGCGCGGCCAAGCGGCGCAGGCCAAGCTTGTGCGAGTGTCGCAGGGCCGGGTGCTCGATGTGGCCGTGGACATGCGGCCTGGCTCGGCTACCTTCGGGCAGCACGTGGCGGTTGAACTCGATGCCGAAAGCGGGCGTCAGCTGTTTGTGCCGCGCGGTTTTGCCCACGGCTTTGCGGTACTGAGCGACTTTGCGCAGTTTCAGTACAAGGTCGATAACTATTATGCTCCGGAGGCCGAGCTTTGTCTGCGTTTCGACGACCCCGTTGTGGCCGTCGAGTGGCCATTCGATACCTCAGAGGCCATACTGTCGCCCAAAGACCTCAGCGGCTTAAGTTTCAATGAATTTTGCGAGAAACTGAAATAACTCGCCGCTTATTACCATAGCACTATAGCTCACCATAGAGCCTACTGATTTTTTTTCTGATTGCTATGGCTTTGAAAATAAACATTGTGAGTTCTCTTAATGAGTAAACCGCATGCGAAATTATACGAAATGAAAACATTCACATTATACGGCGGCGGAGTCGACAGCCGCATCATGGAGCAGGCTGTGGCGCTGCTGCGCGAGGGTGGGGTGGTGATATATCCTACCGACACACTCTACGCCATGGGTTGCGACGCACTCAATCCAAAGGCCGTGGAAAAACTATGCCGGCTCAAAGGCATAAACCCCGACAAACAGATGCTGTCGGTGGTATGCAGCGACTTCTCGCAGGCAGCAGAATATGCACGCATCGACAACCGCGCTTTCAGAATTATGAAGGAATATCTGCCCGGGCCGTTCACATTTGTGTTACCGGCGGCACATACGTTGCCGCGGCAGTTCAAGGGGCGCAAGACTGTAGGCGTGCGTATTCCCGATAATGCCATAGCCCGCGCGCTGGCCGAGGTTCTGGGCAATCCGGTGATGTCGTCGTCGGTGGCTCCGCACGACCCCGACGACATAGTGTCGCCGGCTGCGCTTGCAATCGACTATGAACACCAGGCCGATGCCCTGATTGACGGTGGCGAAGGCCTTGACACCCCCTCTACAGTGGTAGACCTTACAGATTCGTCGAACCCCGAAGTTCTGCGTCGGGGGGCAGGTGAGTTCGAAGAATAATGGAACTGCAACAGATTACTATCGAAGAACTGTATAGCGAATTTCCGCAGTCGGTGACACCATACGGCAGCGAGGCCTTCAACAGGCTCAATGCTGCCAAAGCCGACTCTTTGGCCGCATATATACTCCGCGACAGCAAAGGCAAAGCCCGCCTTGGAGTACTTGCCGGAGAGCGCGACGGCTCCATGCGGCTGCCTTTTTCGGCTCCGTTCGGCGAGGTGCTGTACCGCAGGCCCCAGACACTGGAAACGTGTATGGACCTGGCGCATGCACTCAAAAACACTATCCCCGCAGGCATGCAGCTGACCCTTGCGCCGGATTTCTACGACCCGCTGATGCTGCCCAGACTTAAAGGAGCGCTTGGCATTGTTGCCACCGAAATGTATCACGACTACAACTACAGCTACCCTCTGACCAGCTACAGCGACTTTGTGGCAGGGCTTGCCCCCGCAGCCCGAAACCATTACAACCGCGCTTGCCGTGCCGGTTTCAGCTTCACTGCCGATGCCGCTCCGGCGAGAGTCTACGAGGTGATACGCCGCAACCGTGCATGGCGCGGCTATCCTCTGGCTATGAGTTTCGATGCCTTGTGCGAAACTGCCGCGGTGGCAGGCATCGACTGGCATCTGCTGTCGCTTGGCGATGCCGATGTCGCCTCGGCTGTGGTGTACAGGCTTAACCGGCATGTGGCACAGGTGATTTACTGGGGCGATGTTGAGGGCTATGGAGGTGAGCGCCCCATGAACCTGCTGGCCCGGCGCGTGGCCGACCATTACAGGGCCCTCGGGTTCGAAACACTCGACATAGGGCCCAGCTCCGTCCGCGGTGTTCCGGACACAGGCCTGTGTACATTCAAGGAAAGCCTCGGCTGCGACTTAACATTCAAACCCACATTCATATGGTAAGTGACAAAGCCCGAATAGAATATGTCGACCTGGTAAAAGGTTTCTGCATGTTCTTTGTGATATCATTTCACTGCCACGTAACCTACTGCCCGTGGTTCTACAACACCATACGCAGCATGTATCTGCCGGCCTTTTTCTTCTGCTCGGCCCTGTTTTTCAAAGCCGACCAGCCGTTCCGCAGTTTCCTGGTTCGTAAAGTCAACCTGTTGCTGGTGCCCTGGGCGTTCTTCCTTGGCTTGTGTTTCTGTGGTTTCGCGGGCATATATCTGTTCGGGCAGCTTTTCCCCGGTGCAGGCATCAACTGGACTTCGATGCTCAACACCCACACCCCCTACGACTTTATAAGAATCCCGGCCAATCTGCCGTCATGGTACCTGTGGTGTATCTTTTTCGCGTTTATGGCCTATTATGCAGTATGCCGTATGGGCAGGAGGGGGATATGGATTAAAGCGCTTGTCGTGGTGGCCATGGCCCTGCTTGGGTGGTATTTCGAGCGCTATGGCATACGCTCGGTGCTGTACCGCAGAAGCGTAGTGATGCAGTACCTCTACGACTTCCATTTCTTCACGGCCCTGGAGATGCTGCCGTTTATGTTCGCCGGCGAGGAACTGCGGCGCCGCGGGCTGCTTGGCTTCAACTACCGCAGCATGGCCGCATTGGCTGTATTCGCCGTAAGTGTGGCATTATGGGTGTTTTATTCCCAGCGGGTGTTTGTGACACTCTACGGCCATGTGTGGCCGCTTGAGGCTTACATACCCGGCTTTGCAGGCACTTCGGCCATATTCATTCTTATGGCGGCCCTGAACCGTTTTCCGCTGCTCGACTTCCTTGGCCGCAACAGTCTTACTGTACTGTGTACACACTACATGATATTCCTGGTTATGGAAAATTACATCCACAACCTTTGGTGGCTCTTCGCCTGTGTGCTGGCGCTTACGCTTGTGGCTGTTAAATTCTGTATAACATATTTTCCGTTGTTTACGGGCCGGGGAAACTTCTTTCCGCTGTCCCGCACACACCTAAGCCTGTCATAAATTATGGAGCATCTACGCGAATTTCTGACCGAACACCTGTCTTGGCCTCTGGCGCGCGAGATTGTCCTGCTTGCGGTAATAGCAGCTATTGCCATAGTATCATACTTTATAATGAACTATGTCATGCGCAAGGTAAAGGAGATTGTCGAAGATACAGAAACCAAAATCGACGACATATTGCTCGATACCTCAATGCGCAAGGCATTGTCGTGTCTGGTGCCGGCATTGATAGTGAATTATTTCCTTCCGCAGCTGTTTGACAATTCCACAAGCCTGCACCAGTGGATAAAAACACTCACCTCCCTTTACGTGCTCACTGCCGTGATATATGTGTGCATAGTGCTGGTGAAGAATCTGTACCACCTGATGGAAGATACCGAAAAGACCCGGCGCTACGCCGTAAAGGGCATATTCCAGATGGTGCGTCTGATTATTATCTGCATAGGCGTGATAATAGGGCTGAGCATGATACTTGGCCGGGAGCCTACCGCCATAGTCACAGCCATCGGAGCCTCGGCCGCGGTGCTTATGTTAGTGTTCAAGGACACTATTATGGGTCTGGTGGCCTCGGTACAGCTTTCGGCCAACAACATGTTGCGCAAGGGCGACTGGCTGGTGTGCGACTCGCACGGCATAAACGGCACCGTAACCGATGTGTCGCTCATTACCGTAAAGGTGTTGAACTGGGACAACTCTATATCAACCATACCTCCTTATACGCTTATAACCGACTCGTTTCGCAACTACCGGAACATGCGCGACATGGGCGGCCGAAGGGTGGAGCGCTCAATCCTTATCGACTTAAATACGGTACGTTTTCTGGAGCCGGACGAAATAGAGCGCCTGCGCAGTCGCGGCAGGCTCGATGGGCTGGGTGAAATCGATGCCCGGAACATGGTGAATCTGCACCTGCTGCGACTGTATCTCGACAATTTCATCCGCCATGACCAACGTGTCAACAGCTCGATGCTTTTTATGGTTCGCCAGATGCAGCCCACGGCTCAAGGCCTGCCTGTGCAGCTTTACTTCTTTACTAAGGTAACGGCCTGGCGTGAGTTCGAACAGGTGCAGAGCGACATCTTCGACCACGTCTATGCCATTGTCAACGAATTCAGCCTGCGCATGTTCCAGGCTCCCGCCGGCAGTGATATCAGTAGCCTTCCCGCCGGCCGTATGCAGAACGTAGGTTTGCCCGTACGGGATTAATTTTGTAACTTTGCATCAGAATCGCCGATGAGGGAAGCCGGTGCGAATCCGGCACAGTCCCGCTGCTGTGAGTTCATACATCGTGCGCTATGCCATTGGCTATGCTGAGAAGGCGCGCACTATACCGATGGAACAAGTCAGAAAACCTGTCGGAGTGATTCATTGTTTAATTAGCCTGCGAGGACGGGCATAAAACCATAATAGTGAAATTCGCAACATTACTGTTTTTTACAGTGGCCGTGATTACGCCGGCCAGGGCCTCGATGGCCGATTCGATTCCTGCCGACAGTGTTGACTATGTGCTGGCTGAAGTGACTGTAGCCGGTCGCCGGCCTAATGTGGAAACCATACCGGCTCAGGTACTCTCGGGCGATGAACTGCAGCGCCTCAATTCCAACTCCGTGGCCGACGCCCTGCGCTATTTCGCAGGCGTACAGGTGAAGGATTACGGCGGTGTGGGAGGTATAAAGACCGTGAACATACGCTCTATGGGAACTAACCATACCGGCGTGGTGTACGATGGAGTGGAACTCGGCAATGCACAGAACGGCCAGATTGATCTGGGGCAGTTCTCGCTCGACAACATGGAGTCAATATCGCTGCACAACGGCCAGAAAAGCGAGATTCTGCAGCCGGCACGTGACTTCGGTTCGGCGGGTACCATCTACATGCGCACACGCACTCCACATTTTGAGCCCGGCGAAACCTATCATCTGCGCGGAGCCGTGCGCTTCGGCTCGTTCGACCTGCTCAACCCCTCGGCGCTCTTCGAACTGCGCCTGAGTCCCCGGGTAAGTGCCCAGCTGTCGGCTGAATATCTTACATCGTCGGGAAAATACAAATTCCGCTACCGCCGTGTGAATCCGGCAGGTGAGCTGGCATACGACACCACCGCTGTGCGTCAGAACGGCGACATCAGCGCCACCCGCCTGGAACTGAACGTCAACGGCACCCTGAGCAATGGCGAGTGGCGAGCCAAAGTATACAACTACAACAGCGAGCGTGGTGTGCCGGGCGCAATAGTGAACAATGTGTGGCGCCGCGGCGAACGGATATGGGACAACAACTCGTTTGCGCAGGCATCGTACTCGGCCGATTTCGGCCCTGTGACCACTCTCAACCAGGCCAAATACTCCTTCTACCGCACCCACTATGTGAACAACGACGACAAGCAGCTGAAAATCGACAATCTTTACCGTCAGCGTGAGTTTTATTTTTCGTCGGCCAACGAATATGTGGTCAACCGCCGCCTGCGTTTCTCGGTCAGCTACGACTTTATGTGGAACACCCTCAGCGCCGACATGTACGACTTTGCCAAGCCCGACCGCTACACCAACATGCTATCCGCCGCCGGCTCGATGGATCTCGGCCGTTTTAAGATGCAGGCTTCGGCGCTGGGCACATTCATCAACGACAAACTCGCAGGCCGTCAGGCCCCGGAGCCAAAGCAGGTGTTTACGCCTGCCGTATACGCCTCGTATACGCTGTTGAACAACCGCGAACTGGGTGTGAGAGCCTTCTACAAACGCTCGTTCCGCATGCCTACATTCAACGACCTGTACTATGCCGACATGGGCAACTCGCAGCTCAATCCGGAGCGGGTGACCCAGTACAACGCCGGAGTGCTGTGGGATCATCATACCCGCGGCCTGCTCGAGAACCTGCGCTTCAGCGCCGATGTGTACTACAACACCGTGCGCGACAAGATTGTGGCCTATCCCAAAGGGCAGCAGTTCCGCTGGACAATGCTCAATCTGGGCCGCGTGCAGATTCGCGGTATCGACGTCCAGGCCGTGGCTTCGCTGCAGCCTTTGCGCGATCTCAACATTACACTGCGCGCGCAGTACACTTTCCAGCGCGCCATCGATGTGACAAGTCCGGCCGACAACTATTACCGCCACCAGATACCTTACATACCGCGCAACAGCGGCTCGGCGGTGGCAAACCTCACCTGGCGGCAGTGGGGGCTGAACTACAGTTTCATTTATGTGGGCGAACGCTATAACCAGCAGGAGAACATCCGCTACAACTACACACAGCCCTGGTACACGAGCGACTTGTCGCTGAGTCGCGATTTCAGCATCAACCGTGTGCGCATGCGAGCCCTGCTTGAGGTCAACAACCTGCTCAGCCAGGACTACGACGTTATCATAAACTATCCCATGCCCAAGCGCAACTGGCGAGTAAATCTTACTATAGAGATTTAGAGGTTTGTGCCGGAATAGAGAAAATATCACACAGAGAACACAGAGGGCACAGAGTTTTTATATTATCTCTGTGCCCTCTGTGTTCTCTGTGTGAAAATTTTGATTCCGGTCTATGGCCTCAGCTTGCGGCGTACATAGCCTCAATCTGGTCGGAATAGAGGTTGTTGATAATGGGGCGGCGCAGCTTGAGGGTGTTGGTGAGTTCGCCGGTTTCGATGCTGAACTCGCGCGGCAGCAACACAAACTTTTTGATGCGCTCGAAGTTGGCGAAGTTCTTCTGCAGTCGGTCGATACGTTCCTGCAGCATGTGGCGAATCTCATTGTTCTGAATAAGGTCGTCGATACTGCCGAATTCGATTTTCTTTTTGCGTGCGTACTCTTTCAGAGCTTCGAAAGCCGGAATGATGATGGCGGTGACATATTTACGCTTGTCGCCGATTACGGCAACCTGCTCAATGAAGCGATCCTCGCCCAGACGGCTTTCAAGGGCCTGAGGCGCTATGTATTTACCGTTCGAGGTCTTGAACAGGTCTTTGATGCGTTCGGTGAGAACGATTGCGCCGGAGGCGTCGATGTATCCGGCATCGCCGGTGCGGAACCAGCCGTCGTCGGTAAAGGCTTCGGCGGTAGCCTCGGGCCTGCCGAAGTAGCCTTGCATCACGGTGGGACCTTTGACCTGTATTTCGTTTTCTTCGCCAATTCGTACCTGCACACGTGGCATAGGGGTGCCTACACTGCCGGCTTCGTAGCCGTAGTCGGGGAAGCAGCTTACGGTGGCTGTGGTTTCCGAGAGGCCGTATCCGATGAGTATGTTTATGCCGCAGCTCTGGAAGAATTCAACGATGTTGGCCGAAAGAGGAGCGCCGGCAGTGGGGAATATGTTGCCTTTGTCTACACCGAGGGCACGGCGTATGGTGCTGAGTACCTTTTTGTCGTAGAATCTGTAGCGGGTTTCGAGCCATGCCGGCACGGGCAGTCCGAGGCGCTTGTAGTGGAGGTTGCGTCGGCGACCTATGGTGATGGCGCGGTTTATGAATTTACGGCGTATGCCTCCGGCAGAGGCCAGTTTGTCCTGTATGGCGGTATATGCTTTTTCCCAGAACCGAGGTACCGAGCACATACATGTGGGGCGTATTTCCTTGATAGTCTGCTGTATTTCCTTTGGATTGCGGTTTATGGCCACTTTCATGCGGTTGAACAGGCAAAAGTAAGTCCATGCTTTTTCGAAAATATGGCTCAGAGGCAGGAAGCAGAGCGATGAATCGTTTTCGGAGAGCATGGTCAGGCGTTCGTGGTGAATCTCAATTGCCGCGTCGAAGCAGCTGTGGTTGAGTATGGCGCCTTTGGGCTCGCCGGTGGTGCCCGATGTATATATTAGTGTAGCAACGTCGGATGGCAGGGCCTCGGCCGAACGCCGTTCGACAATTTTGATTGCTTTTGGTTCGGTAGCGGCTCCGAGTTTTAGCATCGAAGTGAAGCTCAGCAGGCCGTCGACCTTGATGTCGGGTTCGAAGTAGCTGACTATATACCTGAGGTCCGGGCAGTTGTCGCGTACTTCAAGTATGGTGTCGAGCTGAGAGCGGTCGCCTACCATCACCATCTGTGCATGGCAGTCGCGCAGAATGAATTCAACCTGCGAGGGCGACGATGTGGCGTACAGGCTCACCGGTACAGCGCGATTGCGGTAGCAGGCAAAGTCGCATACAAGTATTTCGGGGCTGTTGGCCGAGAATATCGCCACGGAGTCCGACGGTTGGATGTCAAGAGTTTCAAGGGCGCATGCCATAAGGTCGACGTTGCGCGAAAACTCTCTCCAACTGCATGTAACCCACTTGCCCGTGCCTGGTTCGGTGTAGCGAAACGCTTCGCGGAAGCCGTCTTTAGCGGCCTGGCGGCGTGGGAGTTCTGTGAGATAGTTGTGCATAAATTCTCTTATGTCTTATGTTATGACGCAGGGCTTGTTTTTATGCTCTACAACATAAATATCGTTAAAACGCAGGCAAAGTTACTACCTTTATTTTAGATTCAAACAATTTGGCGGTCGGAAACGCTGCCTCCTTAACCATTATTGTATGATTACACAAATAGGGTTAACATGTGTTAAAATAGTATTATGCTGTGAATTTTTGCTATCATGCAGGCTTGTGTAGGCCTGTTTGCAGGTTCAACAGAAAATGTGTAAATTTGCACTCGGAATAAGAACTCAAATTAATTTCAATAGAAAATGATTACACAGGAACAATTAAAAGAGACTTTTGAGCGCAAGCTGGCGCTGAGGAGGTATCTTTGACATCGACAGCAAGAAAATCCAGGTAGAGGAAGAAGAACTCCGCACTCATGTGCCTGACTTCTGGGAGCATCCCAAAGAGGCCCAGGCACAGATGAAAAAAATCAAGGATCTGCAGCAGTGGATTGACGGATATCGCGATGTGGAGCAAGCCGTGGACGAGCTGGGCACAGCCTTTGAGTTTATCAAGGAGGGGCTGGTTGAAGAAGAAGAACTCGACGCTCTATATGCCGATGCCTTAGGCAAAATCGAGGCGCTTGAGCTGCGCAACATGTTGCGCCGTGAGGAAGACAAACTGGGTGTGGTGCTGAAAATCAATTCCGGTGCCGGCGGTACCGAGAGCCAGGACTGGGCTTCGATGCTGATGCGTATGTATATGCGCTGGTGCGAGAAGCATGGTTACAAAACATCGGTGGCCAACCTGCTTGACGGCGACGAGGCCGGCATTAAGTCGTGTACCATCAACGTGGAGGGCGACTTTGCATACGGCTATCTCAAGAGTGAGAACGGTGTACACCGTCTGGTTCGTGTGTCGCCATATAACGCTCAGGGCAAGCGCATGACCTCATTCGCATCGGTGTTTGTGACACCGCTTGTCGACGACACCATCGAAGTAAAGGTAGAGCCTGCTCTGCTGAGTTGGGATACCTTCCGAAGCGGCGGTGCCGGCGGTCAGAATGTAAACAAGGTTGAGTCGGGCGTGCGTCTGCGCTACCAGTTTACCGACCCCTATACCGGTGAGAAGGAAGAAATTCTGATTGAAAATACCGAAACCCGCGACCAGCCCAAAAACAAGGAGAATGCCCTGCGCCAGCTCCGTTCAATTCTTTATGACAAGGAGCTGCAGCACCGTATGCAGGAGCAGGCCAAGGTAGAGGCCGGCAAGATGAAAATCGAATGGGGTTCGCAGATTCGGTCGTATGTATTCGACGACCGTCGCGTCAAAGACCACCGTACAGGCTTCCAGACCTCCGACGTCAACGGAGTGATGGACGGCGATATCGACGGTTTCATTAAGGCTTACCTAATGGAATTTGCCAAGGACGAAGATGCCGAATAAAGTACTGACTGTACAGCCAAGGTGCATGAAGAAACTATATCCCCGAGCTGTGGCAAGAGCTGTCACAACTCGGGGATATAGTTTCTTTGATACAGTCAATTTATATAGAGTAGTTATTGTTGTTCGATGCCCAGCATCAGTTCGTAAATCTGGCGTGTGTCGGCAGCGGTGAGTTTATAATATCCGCCAATTTTCTCGCCTTTATTTTCGTGGAGTTTGCGCACCATGGTGTCGATGTCGGGATTTTCGATTCCGAGCTGTTTGAAAGTCAGCGGCATGCGCAGCACCGCGCCGAAGAATGCGCGAATCGAGGCTACGGCCTCGATGGCAGCCGTGCGGTCGTCGGAGGCATCCACGCTGAATACACGGCGACCGAGTTGAGCCACTTTCGATGGTTTGTGGTGCGCCATGAAAGCAAGCCAGGCAGGGAACACTACAGCCAATCCGGCACCGTGAGGTACGTCGTAGAGGGCGCTTATCTCGTGTTCCATGGCGTGCGAAGTCCAGTCCTCACGACGTCCGGTGCCTACAATTCCGTTGTGGGCCAGAGTTCCAGCCCATTCCACATTGGCGCGGGCCTGATAATCGGTAGGGTCGGCCATCGCTTTGGGAGCCTCGGCTATGAGAGCCATCAGCAAGCCTTCGGCCAGACGGTCGGTGACCTCAACGCGCGGGGTAGTGGAGAAGTAACGTTCCATGATGTGCGACATCATGTCGACCACGCCTACAGCGGTCTGGTATGCTGTCAAGGTAAATGTGAACTCCGGGTTCATAACAGCGAAACGCGGCTTGAGGATGCTATCGGTGCGCAGGCTTAGTTTACGCAAGTCTTCGCTGCGTGTAATCACCGAGTTGCCCGATCCCTCGCTGCCTGCCCCCGGGATTGTCAGAACCACGCCTACCGGAAGAGCCTCCTTGACAGTTGCTTTTCCGCAGTAGAAATCCCAGAAATCGCCCTGATATGGAGTGCCGGCTGCAATAGCTTTGGCGGTGTCGATTACCGAGCCTCCGCCTATAGCCAGCAGGCCGTCGCAATGCTTTTCGCGGCAGATGCGTATACCCTCGTACACCAGCCTGTCGGTAGGATTTGGCTTTGCTCCCGGCAATTCGGCATATTCAATGCCGATACTGTCGAGCGACATTTTGATACGTTCAAGTAAACCGTTAGTTTTTACATATTTGCTGCCGTAGACAATCAATACCTTTTTCACACCCATCAGGAACGTGAGCATACCGGTTTTTTCCTCGGCGCCACGACCGAATTCATATAATGTAGGGTTATATAGAGTGAAACTTTCCATTGTAATACCTTGTTATATAAATGGGTTATATAAAATAATCTATGTCTTTAAAACACGTGCATAGGTAACTTGTTCGATGCACGCGGTTTCAAATTTAGCAATAATAAATGAAAACAGAAAATAAAATGTTAAATTAACGGAACGGCAGAGAGTCAGTTGCACAAGAGTCTGAAATACCTGTGGCAGGGAGTCATCAAACTTGCATCTGTACAATGTAGGCGCAGAAGCCGCCACACCAAGCTCCCCTAAGGCCGTTTTCCTTAATTTATATTAAAACTTGGGCTATACAAGGGAATTTTTCTAATTTTGCAGGTTGAATCGAATTCGAATCCAAATCGCAACACACAATGATAAAGAATCTCGTCATAGTCGAATCGCCCGCCAAGGCCAAAACAATCGAAAAATTTCTTGGCCCTGACTTCAAGGTGATGTCGAGCTACGGACATATACGCGATCTGAAGAAAAAGAACTTCAGCATCGACATAGACAAGGGCTTCAAACCCATCTACGAAATACCCGCCGACAAGAAAGCGCTTGTCGACGAGCTTCATCGTGCCGCCAAGCAGGCCGAAACCGTATGGCTCGCATCCGATGAAGACCGCGAGGGAGAAGCCATAGCCTGGCATTTGGCCGAAGTACTCGGCCTCGACCCGCTCAAAGCCAAACGTATTGTATTTCATGAAATCACCAAGCCGGCCATTCTGCATGCGATAGAAAATCCGCGGGCCATAGACATAAACCGTGTCGACGCCCAGCAGGCGCGCCGTGTGCTTGACCGTATAGTGGGCTTTGAGCTGTCGCCGGTGTTGTGGAAGAAAATCAAGCCGGCCCTGTCGGCAGGCCGAGTGCAATCGGTGGCCGTGCGACTCATTGTGGAGCGCGAGGAAGAAATAAAGCGATTTAAATCCGAACCATATTACCGCGTTACAGCCAACTTTACGGCTCCGGGCGGAGCTACACTGAAGGCCGAGCTGTCGCAGCGTCTGCCCGACGGCGCAAGCGCCCGCAAGTTTCTTGAAAACTGCTCGCGCAGCAGTTTTACCGTGGGCGACATACAGGTAAAGCCCCTCAAGCGCACTCCGGCGCCCCCCTTCACCACATCTACCCTGCAGCAGGAAGCCTCGCGCAAGCTTGGCTTTACCGTGTCGCAGACCATGATGGTGGCCCAGCGGCTCTACGAGGCAGGATACATAACCTATATGCGTACCGACTCGCTCAACCTGTCCGATCAGGCTTTGGCCGGAATCAAGGCCGAAGTAGAGAAAAACATCGGAGCCGAATATTACATGTTGCGCCGCTACCACACCCGTTCGAAAGGGGCCCAGGAGGCTCACGAGGCCATTCGCCCCACTTACGTGAGCGAGCATACCATCGACGGCACATCGCAGGAAAAGCGTCTGTATGCCCTTATCTGGAAGCGTACGGTAGCCTCGCAGATGGCCGACGCTGAAATGGAGAAGACCACGGTTGACATTCAGCCCGTCCGCTGCAGCGAACACTTCACAGCCACCGGCGAGGTAGTGAAATTCGACGGCTTCCTGCGTGTGTATGCCGAAGGTACCGACGATGAAACTGCCGACGAAACCGGCGGCGCACTTCTGCCGCGCCTCAGCCGGGGCACAGTTGTAGAGGCCGAGGACATAACAGCCACCGAGCGCTTTACCCAGCAGCCTCCGCGCTACACCGAGGCTTCGCTGGTTAAAAAAATGGAAGAACTCGGCATCGGACGCCCCTCGACCTACGCACCCACCATATCAACCATACAGCAGCGCGAGTATGTGGAGAAAGGCGAGAAAGAAGGCACTTCGCGCCGATACAACACCCTTATTCTTGCCGGCGGACAGATAAGCGAGGAAACACGCACCGAAATCACCGGCAGTGATAAGGGCAAACTCATTCCCACCGACATTGGCTCGGTGGTGAACGAATTCCTTACCGAATACTTCCCCGATATACTTGACTACAACTTCACCGCGCGTGTTGAAGAGAAATTCGACGACATTGCCGAAGGACAGTTGGGCTGGAGCCAGGAGATCAGTGAATTCTACGACGCTTTCCACCCCGAAATCGACAAGGCTCTGAACCTGAAACTCGAACGCAAGGTAGGCGAGCGTGAACTCGGCACCGAGCCCGGCAGCGGCAAACCGGTGTCGGTGAAGATAGGCCGTTTCGGGCCGCTGGTGCAGATAGGCGACAGCGAGGGTGACGAAAAACCGCGTTTCGCATCGCTGCTCAAAGGCCAGTCGATGGCCACAATTACCCTCGACGAAGCTCTGAAACTCTTTGACTTCCCACGTGAGATAGGCACATTCGAGGACAAGGACGTAACTGTGGCCATAGGCCGTTTCGGACCGTACGTGCGCCACGACGGCAAATTTGTGTCCATACCCAAAGACATAGAGCCGGCCGAACTTTCAATCGACGAGGCGATAGAGCTGATAAAAGCCAAACGCGAGAGCGAAAGCAAAAAAGTGGTAAAGGAATTCGATGCCGAACCCGAACTGAAGATACTCAATGGCCGCTATGGAGTATATATATCATACAAAGGCGGCAACTACAAGATACCCAAGACTGTAACCGACCCGGCAAACCTCTCGCTGGAGGAAGCCGTGGAGATAGTGAAGTCGCAGGAAGACAAACCTAAACGAAGCGCCCGGAAAACGGCAAAAAAATAATGGCAAAACAACTTAGAACCAAACCCGGAGCCGAGCGTACTCCGTTCCGCCCCGATGTGATACTGCGCTTCGAGGTGAAAAACGACATAATACCCGCAGTTGCGACCTCAGAGCAGGAAGATGGTGATACGGAGCCCGGAATGAGGCTACTGGATTATCTCTTCGCCGTGATGCCCGACCGCAAGCGTGTGACGGTAAAAGACTATCTGAAGCACAATCAGGTACGTGTCAACTCTAACACCACTCGACAGTTCGACCAAATGCTGCGTCCGGGCGATGTGGTGGAGGTAAACGCCACGCGCGAGTTTCAGACTCTCGACTCAAAGCGAGTGAGTATAGTGTACGAAGACGACGACATACTGGTGGTGAATAAAGGTTACGGTCTGCTGTCTGTAGCCTCCGATTCCAACCGCAAGCACGAAACGGCCTACTCCATACTGCGCGACTACCTCAAGCGTGTCGACCCGCGGCAGAAACTATTTATAGTGCATCGTCTTGACCAGCATACCTCGGGCCTGATGATGTTTGCCAAAAGTGCGGCAGCCAAGGAAACCATGCAGCACAACTGGAACAACATGGTGCTCGAACGCCGCTACGTGGCAGTAGTCGAAGGCCGCCCCGACCCGGCTGAAGGAACCGTAGACACCCTGCTGGCTGAGAATAGCGAGCATGTGGTGTACAGCACCGACGACCCCGCCGAAGGCAAGCGCGCTGTAACACAGTACCGCACCCTGCGCAGCGGCCGAGGCTACTCGCTGGTGGAACTGCAATTGTCGACAGGCCGTAAAAACCAGATTCGCGTGCACATGCACGACCTGGGCTGCCCCATAGCCGGCGACCGCAAATACGGTGCCGAATCGTCGCCAATGCACCGTGTGGCACTCCATGCCCGTACACTGCGCTTTGTGCATCCGACTACCCGCCGCGACATGAACTTCTCTACCGCGGTACCGGCTGCCTTCGCCAAATGTGTAGGCGGTTACAATCCTAAAACTGATGGCTTGCCATTTAAACAGCCCCTAAATTAAATATTCAACATCTAACATTATAAAAGTGGACTTTATCAAAGAACTCACCTGGCGCGGTATGATACATACCGTGATGCCCGGTACCGAAGAGCAGCTTGCCTCCGGAATGACTACCGCATACCTCGGCATCGACCCCACCGCCGACTCGCTTCATATCGGTCACCTTGTGGGCGTGATGATGCTCAAACACTTTCAGCGTGCCGGACACAAGCCCATTGCCCTTGTCGGCGGCGCTACCGGCATGATTGGCGACCCTTCCATGAAATCGCAGGAGCGCAAACTCCTCGACGAAGAAACTCTGCGCCATAATCAGGAGGCAATCAAAAAGCAGCTTGCCCGCTTTCTTGACTTCGACTCCGATGCCCCCAACGCAGCCGAACTTGTAAACAACTACGACTGGATGAAGAACTTCAGCTTTCTCGACTTCATCCGCGATGTGGGCAAACACATCACAGTAAACTATATGATGGCGAAGGACTCGGTGAAGAAACGCCTCAGCGGCGAGTCGCAGCAGGGCATGTCGTTTACCGAATTTTCGTACCAGCTTGTGCAGGGCTACGACTTCCTTAATCTCTACAGAGAAAAGAACTGCCGTCTGCAGCTTGGCGGCAGCGACCAGTGGGGCAACATCACCACCGGTACCGAACTCATACGCCGCACCCTCGGCGGCGAGGCGTTTGCTCTCACCTGCCCGCTGATTACCAAGGCCGACGGCGGCAAATTCGGCAAGACCGAAAGCGGCAACGTATGGCTCGACCGCCGCTACACATCGCCCTACAAGTTCTACCAATTCTGGCTCAACGTAAGCGATGAGGACGCAGAAAAGTACATAAAGATATTCACCGAACTGCCTCAGGATGAAATCATGGCGCTGGTTGATGAGCAGAAAGCCGACCCCGGCAAACGCCCGCTGCAGAAGCGTCTGGCCAAGGAAATAACCACTATGGTACACTCGGCCGAGGACTACGAAACCGCTGTGGAAGCCTCTCAGATGCTATTCGGAAACAACACAGCCGAGATTCTGCATAAACTCGACGAGGAAACCCTCCTTGCCGTACTCGACGGTGTGCCGCAGTACGAAGTACCCCGCAGCGCCATCGACGAAGGTACCAAACTGGCCGACATGCTCGTAGACCTGGCTCCGGTATTCCCCTCAAAGGGCGAACTGCGCAAATTGGCACAGCAGGGCGGATTCTCAATCAACAAAGAGAAAGTGCAGGATGTGTACGCACCGGTAGAAACCGGCATGCTGCTCAACAACAAATACATCCTGGCCCAGCAGGGCAAAAAGAAATACCACCTGATAGTGGTCAAGGACTGATTTAGAGGGTGTTTAATAATAAATGTTAATTCCCGGCCGAAAATCACGTGGCGAATTTTGCTCTGAATTGAAGGAGCATAGCGAGCTATGTGACTGAAATGAAGAGCAAAAGGCGCCCGTGATTTTCGAGTGGAATGGTAATTT
>CAJTRC010000024.1 GCA_910578365.1 uncultured Muribaculaceae bacterium | reverse complement strand
TTTCGGTAATCATGATACAGTATTTATTGTTTAGTACCTCTAAATTACTAAATATCAGTAATATTACCAAGAGAATCGGCAACTTTTTTAAGCTGCCGATTCAACTTTTTTATGGTGTTCCTTATCCCGAACTCGCGTGTATGGGTTCCTGCAGTTCCGGAGCCTCGGCAGGTTCATATATGGCTATGTCGTCCGAAGCAAGTTTTTTGCTGTCCCATTGCTTTGCTTCCTTCACAGTAATGAATTCCTTGTCGACCACATAAACCTCGGCATAGGTGCTGACAAAAAACGGCTCGTCGACACGGTTGAACATAAACATGCCTCGCCCGCGCCCGTTCGACTCGATATTGAACGAGTAGGCACAAAGATCAATGGGAGCTATTACACCACTGATTACATTGTCGAAGTGGAAACGAATCTTGAACTGCTCGAAGTCGATACCGTCGCGAAAAAACAGTGACAAATTCGGCACCCACCTGCGACTGGTGGCATCGTTTATCACATTTACGTCGAGAGTAATTCGATTGTCGTTTTTCTTCCACACTTCTTTGGCGCCGTATCGGCCTCGGACCGAATCCGTCCCCTCTGCAAGCGATGTAAGAGCGGCAGGGACCAGCGCTGTGGGAGGAATACCTACCCAGTCGGCCCACGAAAAATGTTGGTTACAGCAGTCACTCACACTATCGAGCCCCAGCGAATTTGTAAAGCGGTAATACGATTTCGATGTAAGGATACGCGGATTGTTCCAGCCATTGAAGCGGACTTTATTGTCAGACGGCAGCATATAGTCGACCATCTTTTCACGAAACATGAAAATTGTGTCGGAATACGTCGAGAGCGTTGAGTACTCACGTACATAAGCAAGCATGTGCAGTACTCTGTGTTCCCGCGACTCCACAACAAATTCGGGCAGTTCAAGAATCTGCTCCTTCATAAATATGGTATCGGTGGTGGCCACAGGTATATTTCGTTCTTCATACCCCATCAGACGCACCGTTACCGGATATTCATCGCTGTATATGAACGGCAATGCGCCGTCGGATTCACAGGTACCTATATATTTGCCATGCAGGTCGAATACCACCACATCTGACAACGGGCAGCCGGTGGCGGAGTCTGCAACTACTGCATGCCGCTCCCGTGCATAGGCGTGGGTGGCAATAAACAGAATTAATATTATCATGAAAAATGTACGCAGCATGGGCACGAGCATTATGTGATTCGCAAAAGTAATGCATTTAGTTCTGCCGTTATACGCATTTAATAAACTTTAATATCACTTAGGTTAAAATTAAGGCATAATTGCGTCGTAAATATCAAATATTATTTATTATCATATTTTTTGCTCCGCTCCGACATCGGAGGCTGTATCGAACGGTTCTATCAATAATGTTAACCGGCAATTTCAGTACGCCGCCCTTGTGCCCTATCAAGCCGCAATAAAATCGCTATTATGGTTCTACAAAGCAGATGTTCGGTTAACTTTTAGTGTAGCGATTTGTTTTATGTGCATAGGAAACTAAATACCTACTATTATGACTTATGACGACGTAATAAAATCAGCACCTGCAGTATTAATAGAATTTTATGCCACATGGTGCGGACACTGCCAACGCATGGAGCCGGTGGTAGAAGATATCAAGACCCTGCTCAGTGGCGAAGTACAGCTCTATCAGCTTGACATCGACGAAAACCGCGACGTAGCCGACGAACAACATATCGAAGGCACCCCAACTTTTATTCTCTATAAGAATGGCGAGGAAGTATGGCGTTTGAGCGGCGAAATCGACGGCAATACCCTTTTGGCCAAAATACAGCATTACGTATAATGGCAAAGGCTTCGATATTCAGCGATTTTCTGCAGGCCCTGGGAGTGCAGCATACCGGCCGCTACAGCGACAGCCGTTTCAACGGACTTACATTCAAGTCGCTCTTTGGCCTGAGCCGGCTACTGGATGAGTACGGGGTGGAAAACTCGGCCTGGCGCGTGCCCCGTACGGGCAGCGTCGGGCATATTCCATTACCATTTCTGGCTCAGAAACCCGATAATTTTGTAATTGTAACCGCCGTTTCACCATCACAGGTTGACTATATATGCAAAGGTGAACGCAAGCAGATGCCGGTTTCGGATTTCGAGAAAAATTGGACCGGGGTGGTACTGCTTGCCAGCCCGCAGGCAGGCGCATGCGAACCTGAATACCATCGCCACCGCATGCTTGATTTCGCCTCAGAAGCCCTTACATGGATTATGACAACTGCCATGGTGACAATACTGACATATCTGTATGTCACCCGCGGATTATATCATAGTGTGGCTGCATCGGTTCTGATTATGGTAGACCTGGCCGGTCTGACTGTGACTTCCATGCTGATGCTTAAATCTCTGAACATACATACCACAGCAGCCGACCGTGTATGCAGTGTGCTGCAGCGCGGAGGTTGCGACAAGATTCTGGCCATGGAAGCATCTAAGTTCTTTGGATTGTTCGGCTGGAGCGAGGTAGGCCTCGGCTATTTCGCCGTCAGTACGGCTGCATTACTGTTGTTCCCTTCGTATATCAACTATCTGGCTATGGCCAACATATGCTGTCTGCCATTTACTTTCTGGAGCATCTGGTACCAGCGCTTCAGGGCGCGGCACTGGTGTACGCTGTGCGTTATTACACAGGGGCTGCTATGGTGTCAGTTTTTCTGTTATCTGTCAGGTGGCTTCGAGCGCCACTTCAGGCTCGACACCCCCGGGCCATGGATTCTGCTTTGCTGCTATGTGGCGGCGGTATTGATGCTGAACAAATTTGCTGAATTGGTGACAAATAAACAGTAATAATCATGGGAATAGTCCTAGGCAAAATCAGTGATGCAAAAGCACTTGCACAAAATTTATCCTCCGACGTCAAACCGCCTGTACCCGGCGCAGTGCGGCGGACACCGCTTGAAATGAACATGCTCCATTTCGGCAGCGACAAACATTCGCCGCTTCCGGACAAAACACCCGCCTCTTAATTCACAGTGGCGAGTTAAACATATTGGCATCACATTTGTTAAAATAGTCAGAAAGGCCATAAAGCTTTTTCGTTTCAACAACAAACATTACAATTCACTACTATGAATTTCAACAATTTTACCATTAAATCGCAAGAAGCCATCCAAAAGGCTGTTGAAATCACCCGTGGCGCCGGCTTGCAGGCAATTGAGCCTGTAATCCTGCTCAAGGCTGTGATTGAAGAAGGCGAGTCGCTGGTAAAGTTTATCTTTCAGAAGATAGGCGCCAACCTCGGCCAGATAAACATGCAGGTTGACCGCGACATCAACGCGCTGCCTAAAGTCAGCGGCGGTGAACCATACCTCAGCCGCAGCGCCAACGATGTGCTGCAGCGTGCAATCGACATGGCCAAGAAGCAAGGCGACGAATATGTTACCCTCGAGGCCATACTGATGGCGCTGTTCGATGTGAATTCCTCGGCTTCGTCAATTCTTAAGGATGCCGGCCTTACTGAAAAAGAACTCAAGGCGGCCATCGACGAACTGCGCAAGGGCAAGAAGGCTACCGACCAGGGCGCCGAAGAAACCTATAACGCTCTGAGCAAATATGCTGTAAACCTCAACGAACGCGCCCGCTCGGGCAAGCTCGACCCGGTAATCGGACGCGACGAAGAGATACGACGTGTGCTGCAGATTCTCAGCCGCCGTACAAAAAACAACCCCATGCTTATCGGCGAACCGGGCACCGGCAAGACTGCCATAGCCGAAGGTCTGGCACACCGTATAGTACGTGGCGACGTACCCGAAAACCTGCGCACCAAGCAGATTTATTCGCTCGACATGGGCGCGCTGGTGGCAGGCGCCAAATATAAAGGTGAATTCGAGGAGCGTCTGAAAGCTATCGTCAACGAAGTTACAGGCGCCGATGGTGAAATAATTCTGTTCATCGACGAAATCCACACCCTTGTGGGTGCCGGCAAAGGCGAAGGCGCCATGGATGCTGCCAATATTCTCAAACCGGCTCTGGCCCGTGGCGAACTACGCAGCATAGGCGCCACCACACTCGACGAATATCAGAAGTACTTCGAAAAAGACAAAGCGCTTGAACGCCGCTTCCAGAAGGTAATGGTAAACGAACCCGACGAAATGAGCGCCATAGCTATTCTGCGCGGCCTGAAAGAACGCTACGAAAACCACCACAAGGTGCGTATCCGCGACGAAGCGATTATCGCCGCAGTGCAGCTGTCGGAGCGATACATCACCGACCGTTTCCTGCCCGACAAGGCTATTGACCTTATCGACGAGGCTGCTTCCAAACTTAAACTCGAAATTGACTCTGTGCCGCAGGCTCTCGACGATATTACCCGCCGGATTGCCCAGAAGGAAATCGAACGCGAGGCTATCAAGCGCGAAGGCATGAAGGAAAAGGTCAAGGAAATCGAAAAGGATATTGCCGAACTGCGCGAGGAGGAGAAGGAATACTCTGCCAAGTGGAAGGCCGAAAAGGAACTCATAAACCGCATACAGCAGAACAAGATTGACATCGAACAGCTGAACTTCGATGCCGAAAAGGCCGAACGCGAGGGCGACTATGCCAAGGTGGCCGAGATCCGCTATTCCAAAATCCAGCAGAAGGAGCAGGAAAATAAGGACGTTCAGGAGCAGCTGCGAATGATGCAGGGCGACCGTGCTCTTATTAAGGAGGAAGTCGACTCGGAAGATATCGCCGACGTAGTAAGCCGCTGGACCGGCATACCGGTGAACAAGATGGTGCAGTCCGAAAAAGAAAAACTGCTGCACCTGGAAGAAGAACTGCACGACCGTGTGATTGGCCAGGACGACGCCATCTGCGCCATTGCCGATGCCGTTCGCCGCAGCCGCGCGGGCCTGAACGACCCCAAGCGCCCTATCGGCTCGTTTATTTTCCTCGGCACTACCGGCGTGGGCAAGACCGAGCTGGCAAAGGCTCTGGCCGAATATCTCTTCGACGACGAGAACATGATGACCCGTATCGACATGAGCGAATATCAGGAGAAGCACTCGGTGAGCCGACTGGTAGGAGCGCCTCCGGGATACGTGGGCTACGACGAAGGCGGACAGCTGACCGAGGCCGTACGGCGCAAACCATACTCAGTGGTTCTGTTCGACGAAATCGAAAAGGCGCACCCCGATGTGTTCAATATTCTGCTGCAGGTGCTCGATGACGGCCACCTCACCGACAACAAGGGCCGCAGTGTGAACTTCAAGAACACTATTATAATAATGACTTCGAACATGGGGTCGCAGCTTATCCGCGACAACTTCGCCAAGATAACCGACGACAACCGCTTCGAAACCATTGAAACTACCAAAGGGCAGGTACTCGAAATGCTTAAACAGACCATACGTCCCGAATTCCTCAACCGAATCGACGAAATCATTATGTTTACTCCGCTGAACCGAGTTGAAATCGAAGAGATTGTGGGCCTGCAAATCAAGAGCGTTCAGAAGATGCTGCGCACAAACGGCATAACGCTCGAAGTAACTCCTAAGGCACTTAGCTATCTTGCCGAAGAAGGCTACGACCCCGAGTTCGGCGCCCGCCCGGTAAAGCGTGTGATACACCGCCTGGTGCTGAACCGCCTGTCGAAAGACATCCTGGCACAGACTGTCGACCGCGACAAACCCATTATAATCGACGTGGACGACAATAGCGAATCGCTTATATTTAAGAACTAAACCCTAATTTATAACCCGGATTCCGGTCGGGGTTGACATAGCTCCGGCCGGAATTTTTTACTTTCTCTCAATCCACTTGAATATGAAAAAGTTTTTTTATCTCCTGCTGCTGCTCATTCCTCTGGGCCTCACATCATGCCACGACGACGATGACGATCTGCCTAACGTAGATTTCGACGTAACCTTCCAGGATGCCGCCATAGGCGAAGACGGTGTAATTTATGTGGTACAAGGCGAAAGCTTCTCGATTGAAGGCGTCAAGGTCATAAACCGCGAGGCAGGCAAGAGTGCCATCATCACATCGGCCACTTACTTCTGGGATGCTTTCCCGCTTGGCACCAGCGTAGTAGAGCCTTATGGCTTCGAAATCGAAACCAGCAGCACCACCCCGCTTGGCAATCACAGTCTGCAGATTTCTTGTCCGGTATATGCAGTCGACAAGGAAATGGCCACCGCTCTGATTTCATTTACCGTTTGCGTGGTATCTGATGAAAATGAACTGCCGGACACCGCCGGCGATGATGTAATCCAACACCGTATCGTAACTCCAAGCATCAACGACTGATAGTTCCAAACAGCTGTTATAGATAACTATGCATCTCTAACCTGTGGTCGGGGCGCCCTAAAACGGGTGCCCCGACTGATTTTATGGCATAAGTTTTGTAGGGAGTATCTGTATATCCGTAAGCAATCTGCTACGTAAACATCTAAGAATTAGGTTTGTTTTAATATAAAATCCGGCTCGTAAATAACTATTGACCTGACGTTAACATTCATTGTCGAACCGGCTATAAAAACGTTTCAACACATCCATTATGAGTACAATTCAACAGGAACCCGACTTTCCGCACCGTGTGTTTTATGCGGCGCGTCAGACACTACGCCGCCATGCCTCCGGTGGCAACGTATTGATTGCAGCCACGGTGCTCGCGCTGGTAATAGCCAATATCCCAAGTATAAACGAGTATTATTTCAACTTCTGGACTCAGGAAGTACGCCTGCAGGTGGGTGACTTCAACATATTCAGCCACTCGGGGCATCCCATGGATATGCTGGCATTTATCAACGATGCCCTGATGGCCATTTTTTTCTTCTCCATCGGCCTTGAGATAAAACGTGAGATTCTGGTAGGCGAACTGGCATCGTTCAAACAGGCGCTGCTGCCAATAACGGCTGCCGTAGGCGGCATGGTCTGCCCTGTGCTGATTTACTGGCTGCTGGCCGCCGGCACCGAATACAGTGGCGGAGCAGCCATACCCATGGCAACCGACATTGCTTTTTCGCTGGGTGTGCTGGCCATGCTCGGCAAGCGTGTGCCGCTGTCACTGAAGATTTTCCTTACCACCCTGGCTGTGGTGGACGACATTGGCGGCATTGTGGTGATAGCCGCATTCTACACCACCCACATCGAGGCTGACCTGCTGCTTTATGCCGCCGGACTGCTGGTGGTGCTTCTGCTGGGCAGCCACATGCACATCAAGAGCAAGATTTTCTACCTGGGCATAGGCGGTGTGGTGTGGTTTCTGTTTCTCAACTCAGGCATCCACCCTACCATCGCCGGAGTGCTGGTAGCCTTCTGTGTACCGGCAACACCGGTATTCGCCCCCAAGAAATATATAAAAATAATACGTAACTCCATTGCCCACTTCCGTGGCGAAGACGACGAACTGCTCAATCAGCGCACGATTCTCAACCGCCATCAGCTGAACTGGCTCAAAGAGGTTGAATCGGCTTCCGACAAGGTAATTTCGCCGCTGCAGGAACTCGAAGACTCGCTCCACCCTATCGTCAACTACTTCATTGTGCCGCTGTTCGCCTTTGCCAATGCCGGCATATTTCTGCTTGACACCGACCCGGCGTCGGTAATTGAGGGTGTGTCGCTGGCTGTAATCCTGGCTCTTGTCGCAGGCAAATTTGTCGGTATACTGAGCTTCTCGTGGCTTACCGTCAAGCTCGGCGCGGCTCCTATGCCCGACCACAGCAACTGGAAGATGATAGCGGCAGTATCGATGCTCGGAGGCATTGGTTTTACGGTGTCGCTGTTCATAGCCACGCTGACGTTCAACGGCGCAGACCCTCTCGCCATAGAACTGCTCAACCATGCCAAGCTCGGCATTGTGGCAGGCTCGCTGCTGGCAGGTGTCGGAGGCTGGCTGCTGCTGCATGTCACTCTGCCCAAAGCAGCCGCACCCGACGAAGAAGACTGACTTCTCGCCGGGATACGGCGCGTGCCAAATTCTTTTTTTGCTGAAAATCACAAAAAAAGGTCTGAAAATTTTGCAATTTCACATTTTTATGTTAATTTTGTGCCGAAGTGTTAAAAACACAGTTTGGAACAAGAAAACAAAAATAGATAATCTTGAACAAGCCTTAAAACATAAATCAGTCTAAGTTGTTAACATAATAAAGGTTAAGTTTTAACCATATACCCTTACAGCACATAAATGAAGAAGCATACTATCTGGATATTGACTATACTTATGGCCGTGGTATTTCTCGGTCTGCTTTTCATGCAGATTATGTACATGAAAAACATGGCCGAAATGCGCTACGAGCAGTTCACCGAGGGTGCGCGCAAGAGTATGATTGCAGTAGCCCAGCGGCTTGAACAGGACGAAACCCGCCACTTTCTGGAAGAGGATGTCAGTTCAATTGAGTCATCGTCGCTGTATGCCCAGTATCCCGGCAACCCGGTGCCCCAGCTCGGCGGCATGAAGTATTCCTTCACCACCGCCAACGGCCTGGAAGCCGACCTTACCATCCAGGGCAACATAACCGAAATTTCGCGACTGCAGCCCGACGCCAGCATGACAGTCGACCGCTTCAAGAACGTGCAACAGACCTATCGCTCGAACTATCTGTATCAGCGCGGCCTGCTCGACGATGTGATACTGAACATTCTCAGTTCAGCTTCTGAGCGTCCTATCGAACTTAGGGCCGACTCTGCCGTAGTACGCCGCTACCTCCGCCAGGAACTCGACACCCTGGGGTTGAAAGTGCCATTCGAGTTTGCCCTTGTGGCTCCCGGCGGGAAATACGTGTACCGTTCGACTGGCTACGCTCCTACTGCCGACGACAGCGACAACATGTTTATACAGCGTCTGTTCCACAACGACCCTGCTAACGCCCACTACGCTCTCAAAGTCTACTTCCCCACCAAGCGCGACTACATCTACTCGTCGATTTCGTTCCTTGTGCCTTCAATGGCATTCACCCTGATACTGCTGGTGGTATTCGTGTTCACAATAGTGGTGGCTTTCAGGCAAAAGAAGCTCACCGAGATGAAAAACGACTTCATCAACAACATGACCCACGAATTTAAAACGCCGATTTCGTCGATATCACTGGCGGCCCAGATGCTCAACGATGCTTCGGTACGCAAATCGCCAGCCATGCTTCAACAGATATCCACCGTGATAAACGACGAAACCAAACGCCTGCGCTTCCAGGTGGAGAAAGTGCTGCAGATGTCGATGTTCGAACGCCAGAAGGCAACCCTGAAGCTGCAGGAAGTCGATGCCAACCTCGCACTCTACAACATTGTAAATACTTTCAAACTCAAAGTAGAGAAATACGGCGGCAAAATAAGCTCGCACCTCGATGCAATGGACGCCATAGTAAATGTCGACGAGATGCACTTCACTAACGTGATATTCAATCTGCTCGACAACGCTGTGAAATACCGCCGCGAAGACGAGCCCCTGCAACTGACCGTAAGCAGCCGCGACCTGGGCGAAGACCGCCTGCAGATAATCATTGCTGACAACGGCATTGGCATACGCAAGGAAAACCTCAAAAAGATATTTGAGAAATTCTACCGCGTGTCGACGGGCAACCGCCATGATGTGAAAGGCTTCGGACTCGGTCTGGCCTATGTAAAAAAGATGATAACCGAACTCAACGGCACCATAAACGTGGAATCGGAACCCGGCGTGGGTACCCGCTTCATAATTGTACTGCCGTTGCTTAAAGAATAAAATAATCAAGTATAAACTCCTATAAAATTTACAATTATGGAAGAACGTATGCGTATACTGCTTTGCGAAGATGACGAGAATCTTGGCATGCTCCTGAGAGAATACCTCCAGGCCAAAGGCTTCAATGCCGACCTCTTCGCCGACGGCGACAGCGGTTACAAAGCCTTCCTCAAAGGCAAATACGACATCTGTGTACTCGACGTGATGATGCCCAAGAAAGACGGCTTCACTCTTGCACAGGAAATCCGTACTGTGAACTCCGAAGAACCTATCATATTCCTCACCGCCAAGTCGCTCAAGGATGATATTTGCGAGGGATTCAAGATTGGTGCCGACGACTATCTCACCAAACCGTTCTCGATGGAAGAACTGGTGTTCCGTATCGAGGCCATTCTGCGCCGTGTCAAGGGCAAAAAAGACAAGGAAATAACCATGTACAAGATTGGCAAGTTTACCTTCGACACTCGGAAGCAGGTGCTGATGATTGACGACAAGGTAACAAAGCTCACCACAAAGGAAAGCGAACTCCTGAGCCTGCTCTGCGCACATGTAAACGAGATTCTCGAACGTAATTTCGCCCTCAAGACTATCTGGATTGACGACAATTACTTCAACGCTCGCTCGATGGATGTCTACATCACCAAGCTGCGCAAACACCTCAAAGACGACCCCTCTATCGAAATCATCAACATACACGGCAAAGGCTATAAACTCATAGCTCCCGTACCCGAAAAATAACAACTGCAAAACTCTCTCCGTATATGAAAAAAACAGGTATATTCTACGGCTCCACCACCGGCACCACTGCCGGGGTAGCGCGCCGTATAGCCAAGGCTCTCGGTGTAGCCGAGGCCGACATCCACGACGTGGCCAATACTGCTCCGTCGGTATTAGGCGATTACGAACTGGATATTATAGGCTCCTCGACCTGGGGCAACGGACAGGTACAGCGCGACTTCTACGACTTTCTCGCCGGAGTCGCAGCGCTCGACCTCAAGGGACACAGCTTAGCTTTGTTCGGCTGTGGCGACGAGTCAATGTCCGATACCTTCAACAACGCAATAGGCAATATTTACCACAAGCTCAAAGATACCGGCGCACGCTTCATAGGCGATTTCAATGCCGAAGGTTATGACTTCAAAGGCAGCGCCGCCGACATCGACGGCAGAATCGTAGGACTCATGCTCGACGAAGTAAACCGCCCCGACCTCACCGACACCCGCATAGCCGAGTGGGTAAAGTCTTTGAAACAGTAGGTAATATTCAAAACAGAGCACCTGCCGGATATGCAATGCTACATATCCGGCAGGTGCTTTGTTTTGAACCGACTTAGGTGAGTTTATTCTTTTTCTGCCACTGGCTCGGCTTTTTCGTCTTTGCCGGAACGGCCCTTAACCACGCCAAGAATAATGACCAACAGAATACCACCTACAAGAAGTTTACCTCCCCAGGCATCCCAGAAAGGCATCTGCTCAAGTTCGGCAATATCTTTCACACCTGCGTCTGACAGAATTTCCTTACGAAAATCGTCTTGTCTAAGCGCATCATCGATGTCATACCAGGTTTCGTCATCGCCCTGATTTATTGCTACGACTTTTCCTTCATCGGTCTGCCACAGAGGAATCCAGAACAGATGAGCCATTGTGTATTTGTAGGCAAGGCTATAGCTGCCGTCTTCATCATCGTAATCCGATGGTAATTTTGCAATCTCGTTAATCTTTTCGTGAGTACCGTAAACTACGGGAATCTTGGCATATGACTGATTGACACCAAAGGCAATCAGCATAGCAAACAACAGAACTATTTTTTTCATACTGTGATATTGGTTTATAGTGATTGGCGCAAATTTAACAATAATTTCAATACCATGCAAGTTTTTTACATAATTTATTAGCCTTCTGTGTCAGAATCCGAGTCATAGAACCGGTATATAGCTTCTATGGCAGTTTCAAGCATATTGTCAATACCGTTTGCCACAGCTTCCGGGTCAAGGTCTACGACATAGCCATCAGTAGGCTCGATGCCGCTTTCGGTTTCGTGGCCTAAGGGGTCGTAAAGCCGTGAACCCGACATACGCACAGCCCATCCGCACGGTATTTCCGACGAAAACGGCATGCCGCTGCCGCCGCCTGTCTTAGCTCCCACTATGGTCACCATTGGCAGAGTTTTCATTATGCCGGTAAAGTTGTTAGCTGCGCTGAATGTGCTGCGGTTGGTAAGCACGGATATAGGTCGCAACCAGCGCACATGTTCGTAATTAGGTTCGTAATAGAACTTATACGGCTCCGAAAAATCATTGTGGGCCGGTCCATTCTTATGCGATATAGCGCCGGCAAGAATACGCCGGTCGATAAATCGGCTCACCAGGGTTTCCACGTTTGTAAGACTGCCGCCGCCATTGTCGCGGATGTCTATTACCAGTCCAAGGCAATCGCGCATCTGATAGAATATAAGGTCGAGAGTCCCCTCGCCTATTCCGTAGCTGAAACTCGGATAGCGGATATAGCCTATGGTGCTGTCGGCAAGCAGGCCGTATGTGAGCCCTCCGGCCTGGCTGTATTCGAAATTGAAGTAGTGTTCCTGAATCAGACGTTCGTCGAAGTTCTGCGGGTAGTCGCTCCACCATTTACGGTAGTACGAGGTCTTGAACGACGACGAAAGGTTTACGTGGCCGTCGCGCAGTTCGTCGAGCATATCGGCACAAACGTCGAAATAGGCAAACATATCCATGGTGTCGTTTACGCGCGGCTTGTACTCGCGGTACACCGAATCCCAGTCGACCTCCTTCTCTTCGAAGAAGCAGTAATGCTGGTCGACTGTTGTCCAGAGTGCGTCGAAATTGCCCTGCAATCCGTTGTCGAACTCTTCAATGCTATGGCAGGCGGCCATCGCTGCCGCGCCGGCTATCACCAGAGGCAGGTATCTTAGATTCTTCATCAATAATAAGCTGATATAATTCGGGCTTCGTCCGACAGCTTGCCGCTGCGGCCTACCGGCAGCCACTCACCGCTGACACCCAACGATATACAATGGTTAATTTGCCTGCTGACTATATTCGAGGCCTTTGTGCTGAGTATATTGCAGCGGTACCCCACCCTCAGTGCCGTGGCTCCGAAGCGCAGGTCGGCGCTCAGCAGCTGGTCGAGGCGGAAGAAACTGCCGGGCCAGGCTACATGGGCCAGTCCGCTATGGTTGCCCAGATATATTTCGTAATATAGTTCGTCGTAGTCCGGCGAGAAAAAACAGCCAATCAAGGGCAGCGACGGACGATAGCCCAGTACCACCGGCAGGCGCCCCAATGTGAGGCGATATGTGGCCTGTCCGGTTATTCCCACGGTCCATGCGGCTTTTGCCGAGGCCGGATTGTTGCTGTTGCGGTTCAGATAGAGCAATCCGCCGTTGAGAGTTGTCTGGCCGCCGGCTGCAAGAGTCAGGCCGGGGGCCGAGGCAATATCGAAACGGCGCATCATAGCCCAGTCGAGGCGCAAATCCAGCCCCCACATCACTGCATTTCGCGCCGGATTGAGGGCCCGGTCAATACTCAGTCGGCCGCCAAGATTCATCACCCAGTTTTCGGGGTCGAAACGCATTGCCTGCCAGCGTTCATAGCCCAGAGCCATCTGCCAGCCGGTATATTTTAGCGGGGTCATGTATGTGTCGCACAGGTGCGAGCTGCCGGCTTCGACGGTATAGACCGACGTTACCGGCCGCAACACGGCTTCATTCTGCGCGAAAGCGCCGAGGCCAGCACTGAGTGCGGCCACTGCGCCAAGTATAATCTTTTTCAGTTTCATCAGAACAGACGTTGCTGCCCGATTATATCGTCGCGCAGCTCTTCGTCGGAGATTTCTTCGGTTTCTAAATCTTCGCTATCTTCTCGCTCCTTGTCATCGGTACTTTCCTCGGCCTCAGGCTCATCGCCGCCTTCAGCCTCGCCTGCCGACAGCGACTTGGGTTCAAGTTCCTCCACCTCGGCAAGATTGAATGTAGTAAGGCGCTTGCCTTTGGCCTTGAACGACTTGACGGCAATAAATTCCTCAACATCCACTATCATCGGTTCGCGGACATCATCGGGAGCGGAGAAGCTTACTTTCAGCATGGCGCCGACAGTGTCGATAAGCAGAATCAGCCTTGAGTCGCTGTTCTCGCCAAGATAACGCTGACGCTTGGCCGAGGCCTCGAATGTAAAGCGCTTGAGATATGGGTAGCCCTGGTCGGCATCGAACAGCACTGCGGTCCATACGGTGTCGGGGCGGAATTTCTCTATGCGCAGTATGTTGTCCTCGTAGTGGTTGGTGGCATCGAATGTGGAGGTATAGTATTCGCCGTTTTTCAGTATCACCAGTACCAGGTCCTGAGGCTGGAACTCGCCCAGATATTCGCCGCGGCCATCGTAGTTGAGGCGCTTCACATCGTGGTCGAACCACACGTCGCGGCCACCGAGAGTCGATACACCGCGCTCCTTGAGGCTCATGCGGTGTATTTCGTTTTTGGTCACAAGGTTGCCCAACGCGCTCCGGCCTTTGGGCTTCAACTGCGCGAAGTCCACGTCGATCTGCAGACTTTTCAGTCTTGCCTTTGGTTTGAGTATCACCTTCACCACTTCGGCCTCGCCGTTAGGATTGGCGCTGAACCACATTATTTTGCTGCCGGGCAGACCGGGAGTAAGGTCGTATTCCTTGTCGCGGGTTATTCCGGTTACGGCAAAGCGCTTCATATAGTAGTTGCCGGCACGGCCATTGCGATAGATTACGTTGTATATGGTTCGGGTGTCCTTGGGTTTGAACACATTTACATAAAGCACATTTTTATCTACGAACAGTTTCTCGGCAACCTTTACTATTTTATACTTTCCGTCTTTATAGAATATGATTATGTCGTCGAGCATGGAGCAGTTGCACACAAACTCGTCTTTTTTCAGCGAGGTGCCTATGAAGCCTTCCTCACGGTTGATGTACAGTTTTTCGTTGGCTTCGGCAACAGTAGACGCCTGTATGGTGTCGAAACTGCGTATCTGTGTGCGTCGTGGATATGCTTCGCCGTATTTTTCTTTCAGAGTCTTATACCAGCGTATGGTGTATTCGGTAAGGTGGTCAAGGTCGTCAAGTACATCCTGTATCTGCTGGTTGAGGCGTGTTATGAGGTTCTCCGCCTCGTCGCTGCTGAAGCGGAAAATGCGCTTCATCTTTATCTCCACCAGCCGCAGTATGTCATCGCGGGTTACAGGGCGGATAAAATCGGCAGTCAGTGGTTCGAGGCGACTGGCAATATGCTCCACAGCCACATCGATATTTGCAGCGGTTTCGTATTCCTTGTCCTTGTAAATGCGGTTTTCGATGAACACACGCTCGAGCGAGGCGTAGAACAGGCGTTCGCGCAGTTCGTCAAGCTTGATTTCAAGTTCGCGCCGGAAGATGTCGCGCGTGCGGTCGGCACTATGGCGCAGCACGTCGCTCACACCCAGAAAGTGCGGTTTCTTTTCCGAAATCACGCAGCAGTTGGGCGAAATACTCTCCTCGCAATCGGTAAAGGCGTAGAGGGCGTCGATGGTTTTGTCGCTCGACGTTCCGGGCAGCAGATGCACCACTATGCATGCGTGCTCGGCGGTATTGTCCTCAACCTTGCGGATTTTGATTTTACCCTTTTCAAATGCCTTGAGTATGGAATCAATTACGGCTCCGGTGGTTTTGCCATATGGTATCTCGGTGACGGCCAATGTACGGTTGTCGATTTTCTCGATTTTTGCGCGGATGCGTACGGCACCTCCGCGACGCCCGTCGTTGTAACGGCTGATGTCGATGGCGCCGCCTGTAGGAAAGTCGGGAAAGAGTTCGAATTCCTCGCCGCTCAGATACGCTATTGCAGCGTCGAGTATCTCGTTGAAGTTATGAGGCAGAATCTTCGATGCCAGACCTACGGCTATGCCTTCTGCTCCCTGGGCCAGCAACAGCGGGAACTTTGCCGGCAGGGTTACAGGCTCGCGCTTGCGACCGTCGTAGCTTACTGTCCACTCGGTTACTTTTTCGTTGTACAGGGTTTCCAGTGCAAATGGCGACAGACGGGCCTCGATATATCGCGGAGCCGCAGCTGAAGTTCCGGTGAGTATGTTACCCCAGTTACCCTGAGTTTCTACCAGCAGGTCTTTTTGGCCAAGCTGCACCAGGGCGTCGCCAATCGAGGCATCGCCGTGTGGATGGTACTGCATGGTGTTGCCGACTATGTTGGCAACCTTGTTGAAGCGGCCGTCGTCGAGAGTTTCCATCGAATGGAGAATACGGCGCTGCACGGGCTTTAGACCGTCGTCGATATGAGGTACGGCACGCTCGAGTATCACGTACGAGGCATACTCGAGAAACCAGCTCTGGTACATGCCTTTTAGCTGGTGACGCACTACATCGGCAGCGGCTGTGTATGGTTTGTTGTGAACGTGGGCACCTTCGGCGGCATCGCCCTGCGGAAGTTCTTCGGGGTTATTAGTATTCTGGCTCATCGTACTGACATTTGCTACAAAGTTAGCAAATTTTTCCGAATTTTGCAAATCAGACATTCGGCATTCGGAAGCACATTCGGGAGCTTTGCACCGACAATGCCCTTCTCTATCGGCGGTATGTACGCAAACTATAGCGGTGTCGGTACGACGCCGGATTCTTACGGTTGCGAACCAGCTGAATCGAGTCGATCCAAGTAGTCATACCCGGACGGGATTGCACTTCCATATAACCGTAGATTTTTTCAGGGTGCAGCGTGGAGTCCGACACGAATTCTATTTCGTTCCATCCGTCTTTATCAGCCTCGGCATCAAGCACTTCCACAGTACCATCGGAATAGGTTGCGGCTATACCCCAGCGGGTCTTGGAAATATTATTCACAAATTTGCCGCGCCATGTATAGCGGTCGCCCTGTTCGCTATTTTCGTCCGCCTCGATATTGAAAGTTACGTATTTTGTAGCCGAGAGGGCGCTTACGGCAAGGAAGCGCGCACCGCCCCATAAATCAACCGAATCGCCGACCACCGACAACGAACCGGCAATCTGGGCATCGTTTTCGTTCATTCGCGTCTGCAGTATCTCTATGGTTTTGTCGTACACCTCGAGATATATTTCGGGGTTGTGCGCATACCACGACAGCGATGAGTCAAAGCGCTCTCCGTCAACCCCGTGGCGGGCCATAATCGACTGCTTCAGCAGCATCTTTACCGAGTCGCTGCCGTAGTCGCGCCTGTTCTGCTCCACTACAGCATCGCCTACATGGATATCGGCCAGCAGCATCGCCATTTCGTCAGGGGCGATTACCTCGCCGGGCACACGGCGGCAGGCGGTAAGAGCAAGCACTCCTACCGCCAGCAACGCGCATATACGCTGTATTTTATTTCTTTTTACCACTTTCAGCAGATTCATTTTCACCCCCCAGATACTTGTAATAGAATAGTATCAGGGCCAGCATACCCACAGTGATGGCCGCGTCGGCAAAGTTGAACACAGGGTCGAAGAACGAGAATACCTCGCCTCCCACCAGCGGCATCCATTCGGGCCAGATAAAGGAGAACAGCGGGAAGTAGAACATATCTACTACCAGACCGTGAAACAGCGAGCCATAGCCTTCGCCCCAAGACACCACAGAGGCCACCTCGGGCGGATAAGGATTGGTGAATATCTCGCCGTATACCAGACAGTCGGCGATATTGCCGGCAGCACCGGCCACTACCAGCGATATAACCGCCACATAGCCTGCCGGAATCCGCGGATTGCGGCATAATCGGACTAGATACCATATACCCAGACTTACGGCAACTATGCGGAAGAGCGTAAGCAACAACTTGCTGCCGAACTCCATGCCGAAGGCCATGCCGTTGTTCTGGATAAAGCGCAAATGAAACCAGGAGAAGATTTCATAATCCTCTCCCAGATAGAAATTTGTCTTTACCCAAACCTTGATTATCTGGTCTATGATAAGTACGCTTAATATAATGCCGGTAGCCCATAGTGCCTTGCAACGGGCAGAGGCTGTACGGGATATATTATTTTCGGCCATTATCGTTTTTTGCATCAATACTAAGGGTTGCGTGCGGCACTGCGCGCAGACGTTCCTTGGGAATGAGCTGTCCGGTGACACGGCACACTCCGTAGGTTTTGTTTTCGATGCGCACCAACGCTGCCTGCAGATGCTTTATAAAACTGCGCTGACGCTCGGCCAGGCGGGCTGCCTCTTCGCGTCCGAGTGTCGAGGCGCCTTCTTCGAGTACCTTGAATGTTGGCGATGTGTCCACGGTGTCGTTATCATTGCCGCGGATGGTGGCGCAGAGCAAGTCGTATTCGCGCTGAGCCTTGTCGAGCTTGGCGAGGATGAGTTCTTTGAACTCGGCGAGGTCCTCGTCGGAGTATCTTGGTTTTTCAGCCATGGTTATTGATATATTGTAGTGTCGAGGCGCGCGACTGCGCGCCTCGACAGCTGATTATTTCATTACGGATACACGCAGTTGCAGGCCGTCGATATCGAGTGTTTCCACTCCGGGAGCGTCCTCGGCCAACGGTGCCACCACCAAAGCGGTAGCCAGAACCTGACGCGAGATATAGTCGCCGTATTCGGCCAGGGCGTCGTCGGTTTCCGGATTGGGCTCGAAGGTGAGGGTTATGCGGTCGGTGATGTCGTAGTCGCGGTTCTTGCGTATGTTCTGTATGCGGTTTACAATATCGCGGGCTATGCCTTCGCGTTTCAGTTCCGCTGTAACGGTAACGTCGAGAGCCACAGTCACGGCGCCTTCGTTGGCCACGAGCCATCCGGGAATGTCTTCCGAGAAGATTTCCACATCGCACAGCTCAATTACTGCCACGCTGCCGTCGGCCAGTGTCACATCGGCTTTGCCGTCGCGCTCGAATGCGGCGATTGCGGCCTGGTCGAGTGCCTGGATAGCCGCTGCGGCCTGCTTCATGTTCTTGCCGAGTTTCGGACCGAGTTTCTTGAAATCGGGCTTCACTCGTTTTACCAGCACGCCTTCGTCGGCCGATACCACACGCAGTTCCTTGGCATTGACTTCCGACAGCACCAGGTCTTTGATCGACTCGAGCATCGAACGGGTATGGTCGTCGTTCACCGGCACCATCATCACACCAAGGGGCTGACGCACCTTGATATTGGCTTTCTTGCGCAGACTCAGAGCCATAGATACCAGAGTCTGGGCCAGAGCCATGCGGGCCTCGAGTTCAGCGTCTACCTTATCGCGGTCGGCTTCGGGGAAGAACGCCAGATGCACGGAATCGTCGTTGCCGTTAAGGTCACGGTAGAGGCGGTCGGCAAAGAACGGAGCCACGGGGGCTATGAGTTTGGCTACTGTAAGCAGACACTGACGAAGGGTCTGATAAGCGGCCAACTTGTCGGCATCCATCTCTCCGCCCCAGAAACGCTTGCGATTCAGGCGCACATACCAGTTGGATAGGTCGTCGATAACGAATTTGCTGATGGCACGTGCTGCTTTTGTGGGTTCGTAGTCGTCGAGCGCGCTTTCGACATCAGCCACCAGGGTGTTGAGCACCGAGATAACCCAGCGGTCGATTTCGGGCCGGTCTGCCAAATGTATTTCGGGCTGCGAGTTGTCAAAATTATCGACATTGGCGTAGCGGGCGAAAAAGTTGTAGCAGTTGAACAGTGTGGCAAAGAGCTTACGGCTGGTTTCGGTAACACCATCGGAGTCGTATTTGAGGTTGTCCCAGGGTGCCGAGTTGCTTATCATGTACCAGCGCAGAGGGTCGCTGCCGTACTTGTCGATAGTGCTGAAGGGATCGACGGCATTGCCGAGGCGCTTCGACATTTTGTTGCCGAATTTGTCAAGCACCAGGCCATTGGAAATCACGGCCTTGTATGATACCGAATCGAATACCATGCCGGCTATGGCATGGAGAGTGAAGAACCAGCCGCGAGTCTGATCGACGCCTTCAGCGATGAAGTCGGCAGGATACACCTCGCCGTTGTCGAGCAGCTCTTTGTTCTCAAACGGATAGTGTATCTGGGCGTAAGGCATGGCACCGGAGTCGAACCAAACGTCGATGAGGTCGAGTTCGCGGTGCATTGGCTCTCCGTCGGCCGACACCAGTACGATATCATCGACATAAGGACGATGCAAATCGATTTTCTCGTAGTTTTCTTTGGAGTAGTCGCCGGGCACAAAGCCTTTGTCGCGCAGCGGGTTCGATTTCATCACACCGGCCTCTACGGCACGGTCTATCTCGTTATACAGTGTTTCTACAGAGTCGATGCAAATTTCCTGCTTGCCGTCGTCAGTGCGCCAGATTGGCAGAGGGGTACCCCAGTAGCGCGAACGCGAGAGATTCCAGTCCTGCAGGTTTTCGAGCCACTTGCCGAATCGGCCCGAGCCGGTTGATGCGGGTTTCCATTTGATTTGACCGTTGAGTTCAATCAGGCGCTCTTTGGCCGATGTGGTGCGGATAAACCAACTATCGAGCGGATAATAGAGTACAGGCTTGTCGGTTCGCCAGCAGTGAGGATAATTGTGTACATGTTTCTCTATCTTGAATACCCGGTCGGTCTGCTTGAGCATCATGCATATAGCCACATCGAGAGTTTCGGTTTCTTCGGTGGCCTGCGGGTCATAGGCGTTCTTCACGTAGCGGCCTTCCCACTCCTTGTAGGCTTCGACATCGACCATATCTGCCACGAATTTGGGGTCCAGGTCGCAGAGGCGGTACAAGCGGCCCTGCATGTCGACCATCGGACGAATGTTGCCGTCCTTGTCGGTAAGATGCAGAGGCGGAATGCCGTTCTGCTTGCTCACCTTCAAGTCGTCAGCGCCAAAGGTGCCGGCAATGTGTACAATACCGGTACCGTCCTCTGTGGTGACGTAGTCGCCGGGAATCACGCGGAATGCACCCTCGCCGGGATTCATCCAGGGTATGAGCTGCTTGTAGTGCATGCCTGCCAGGTCGGTTCCGGTCAGTTTGGCCACTACCTGCCAGGGGAGCAGTTTGTCGCCCTTCTTATAGTCCTCAAGCGGCAGGTCCTTGGCCTTTGGATTGAACACAGAGTTGAGCAGAGCCTCGGCCACAGCCACGGTTACAGGATTGCCCGAGTAGGGGTTATAGGTGCGCACCACGCAGTAGTCAATCTGCGGGCCTACGCACAGGGCAGTATTGCTGGGCAGAGTCCAGGGGGTGGTTGTCCATGCCAGCAGACAGGCCTTGCCCCAGCCTTTGAAGGCATCAATGGGGTCGACGAGTTCGAATTGTGCTATACAGGTGGTATCCTTTACATCACGGTAGCAGCCGGGCTGATTCAGCTCATGCGAGCTCAGACCGGTACCGGCAGCCGGCGAATATGGCTGTATGGTATAGCCTTTGTACAGATAGTTTTTCTTGTACAGCTGGGCAAGCAGCCACCACACCGATTCGATATAGCGGTTATCAAATGTTATGTACGGATTGTCGAGATCCACCCAATAGCCCATCGAGTTAGTCAGGGCGGTCCACTCCTTGGTATATTTGAGCACTTCGCGGCGACATGCGGCATTATATTCGTCGACCGATATTTTTTTGCCGATGTCTTCCTTGGTGATGCCAAGAGCCTTCTCCACGCCCAGCTCCACGGGCAGGCCGTGAGTATCCCAGCCGGCCTTACGCTTCACATGGAAGCCCTTCATGGTCTTGTAGCGACAAACAATATCTTTGATAGTACGCGCCATAACATGATGGATGCCAGGCATACCGTTGGCCGAAGGGGGACCTTCGTAAAACACAAAACTGGGTGCACCTTCACGCACCTTCATGCTCTGCTCGAAGAGGCCGTCGTTCTGCCACTTCTCGAGCATCCGGCGATTTACTTCCGGCAGGTCAAGTACATTATATTCAGTGAACTTCATTTACGAATGAGAATGAAATGTGGTTACGTAAAAACAAAAAGGGGTGCGTCAGCTGTAGGCTAACACACCCTTTAGGTTGAACTTCCGTTTGCCGGAATGATGGCCCGAAGGC
Organism: uncultured Muribaculaceae bacterium; assembly: GCA_910578365.1. GTDB lineage: Bacteria > Bacteroidota > Bacteroidia > Bacteroidales > Muribaculaceae > CAG-873. The sequence goes on along the minus strand of CAJTRC010000024.1, from coordinate 10,980 downwards.
CTACATATTATTCAGCGGCGGGAGCTTCGGTTTCTTCTGCAGGGGCTGCGGCTGCCTCAGCTTCGGCTTTAGCTGCAGCAATTTCTGCTTTCTTTTTAGCCACGAGTTCGGCCTTGGCCTTGTTCTTGGCTTCTTCGTCCTGTTGACGCTGCTTGGCGGCGAGTTCCTGCTTGTCGGCCATCGAGGTCTTCATAGCTTCTACTTTAGCCGCTTTTTTCGACTTCCAGGCTTCGAAACGACGTTGTGCTTCAGCTTCGTCGAATGCGCCCTTGCGAACGCCACCCTGAAGATGCTTCATCAGCAGCACGCCCTCGTTGGAGAGGATGGTGCGTACAGTATCGGTAGGTTGAGCACCTACGTTAACCCAATACAAAGCCCGCTCGAAATTGAGAGTGATTGTAGCAGGATTAGTGTTCGGATTATAGGAACCTATCCTTTCAATGAATCTACCATCTCGTGGTGCCCTGCTATCGGCGATAACAATAGGATAAAACGCATAGTTCTTACGACCATGGCGCTGTAATCTAATTTTAGTTGCCATTAATTAATTTTATTGGTTTTGTATTGTTTGCGAGCGCAAAGGTACGATTATTTTTTGAATCCGCCAAACTTTTCCGCCGCCAATTTAAAAACCCTCAGCGAGGCTACAAGCGCACTCACTGAGGGTCAGTACATTAACTATATACTTGAGTACTTATTCCTCAAGCAGTTTTGCAAATTCTTCGGCAGGGATGGTAAATTCAAGTTTCTCCGAGCCGGCCTGGAGCTTGAACTGCAGACCGCAGTTTTTGTTAACCAATGCCTGTACCTGAGCCTTATCGGTGCCTTTGAGTGTACCGCTCGACTTCATCTGCTGCAGGATTACCTGCTCCATCATGTCGGACAACTGATCTGCGCCATTCTGCTTGATGGCAGCCTCTACGCTGGGATCGTTGACCTCGACAACGGCTACGATGTTCTTGCCATCATACTCAACCGACTTAAAGTCTTTGTCTTCCTTCAGTTCGTTAACAATGTCGTTGATGGCGGCGTCGTCGCTGCCTTTGCAAGCGCCCAACTGCAGAGCTGCAATGATGGCTACAGCCATCAGCATTGCATACTTGGTAAACTTTTTCATCTGATTTTATTATTTTTATTAATTGATGCCACAAATTTACGCATTATATTCGAGATTTCCAAATTCAGACAGCGGCGCGGAGTTCGTCCGGACTGATTCGAGCCACCACATTCTGGCCTCCGCACAAATAGCGTATTTTTATGCCGCAACCGGCATGGGCCAACTCGCCCAACAGCTGTTTTGTAGCGTCGTCGAACTGAGCTATATTTTTGACCAGCTGTTCTTTGAGCATATCGGCCATAGCGTCGGACCCCACAACCTTGATGGAAGCCTCTGTCTGCGGGTCGTTGTCGTTTACAGTCAGTACTACATCTTGACCGTCGTAATCGGCCTTGGCGCCCTGCTCGGTTAGAGTCTGTACAAAACTGTCAACATAAAAATTACCGGACTCCTTAGCCCGTGCCACGCCTGCCATTACCAGCATGGCGAAAGCAAAAACAATCAGTTTCTTCATCAACATTTTCTATTTTAACATATCATCTATAACACCCCACCCCGCCGATTGTTCTCACCAGCCAAAAGACTTATTTTCCGAACTCATTGAAACGTCGGAATATATGCTACGGACAACTTAGAATAAAAGGCGGTTTAAAAACCGTTCATGCCATTACAACTATTATTACCCGATGCCAGCAAAACAGACACCCTGAACATTGATTTTGCAGATTCGCGAATTTTTCGTAATTTTGTAGGTCAAAAACGAAAACAATACAACTTATATACAATGGCAATCGAACTCAAAGGCTTGACAAAGCGTAGCGAAAACTATTCGCAATGGTATAACGAACTGGTCGTTAAGGCCGATCTGGCCGAACAGTCGGCTGTACGCGGCTGTATGGTTATCAAACCTTACGGCTACGCCATCTGGGAAAAAATGCAGCAGACCCTCGACCGTATGTTCAAGGAAACAGGCGTGCAGAACGCATATTTTCCACTGCTTATCCCCAAATCGTTTCTCTGTCGTGAGGCCGAGCACGTAGAGGGCTTCGCCAAGGAGTGCGCCGTGGTTACCCACTACCGTCTCAAAAACGACCCTAACGGCAACGGCGTGGTTGTTGACCCTGAAGCACGCCTCGAAGAAGAACTCATAGTACGCCCCACCAGCGAAACCATCATCTGGGGTACTTACAAAAACTGGATTCATTCGTACCGCGACCTGCCTGTGCTCTGCAACCAGTGGGCCAACGTAATGCGCTGGGAAATGCGCACCCGCATGTTCCTGCGTACCGCCGAGTTCCTTTGGCAAGAAGGACACTGCGCCCATGCCACCGCCGAAGAGTCGGAGGCCCGCACAGCGCAGATGATTAACCTCTATGCAGAGTTTGCCGAGCGCTACATGGCCATGCCCGTAATAAAGGGCGTAAAGAGTGCCAACGAACGCTTTGCCGGCGCTCTCAACACCTACACCATCGAGGCCATGATGCAGGACGGCAAGGCTCTCCAGTCGGGTACCAGCCATAACCTGGGCCAGAACTTCGCCAAGGCTTTTGATGTGACCTTCGCCAACAAAGACAACAAGCCCGAATATGTATGGGCCAACTCGTGGGGCGTATCGACACGTCTGATGGGCGCTCTGATTATGACCCACTCAGACGACAACGGTCTGGTGCTGCCTCCGCACTTGGCTCCCATACAGGTGGTGATAGTGCCCATCTACAAGAACGCCGAGCAACTCGCTGCCGTAACCGAAAAGGTTATGCCCATTGTAGAGCGTCTGCAGCAGCTCGGCATAAGCGTGAAGTATGACGACGCCGAAAACAAACGTCCCGGTTTCAAGTTCGCCGACTACGAACTCAAGGGTGTGCCGGTGCGTCTGGCTCTCGGCGCCCGCGACATCGAGAACGGCACCGTCGAACTCATGCGCCGCGACACCCTAAAGAAAGAAGTGCTGCCTTTGGCAGGTATCGCCGACCACATCAATACGCTGCTCGAGGATATTCAGCAGAATATATTCGACAAGGCTCTGAAGATGCGCAACGAACACACCTACATATGCGACAGCTACGACGAATTCAAGGAACGTGTAGCCGACGGCGGCTTCTTCCTCTGCCACTGGGACGGCACCACCGAAACCGAAGAGCGCATCAAAGAGGAAACCAAAGCAACCATCCGCTGTATCCCTCTTGACGGCGACGACACTCCGGGTGTGTGCATGGTTACCGGCAAGCCTTCGAAGCGCCGCGTAATCATCGCCCGTAACTATTGATGAATACCAGCGTAAAGATACTCATACCCGACCTGAGCTCACATATAAGCCTGCCTTATGCCGACGCCGGCATACAGGCGGGCTTCCCATCGCCTGCTCAGGACTATATCACCGAGTCGATTGACCTCAACCGCGAGATTGTAACACATCCGGCGGCCACGTTCTATGGCCGTGTGTCAGGCGACTCGATGATTGAAGAGGGTATTGAGCCGGGCGACATTATTGTAATTGACCGTTCGCTCGAACCAGCCGACGGCGACCTGGCCGTATGCTGTCTTGACGGCGAATTTACCCTCAAGCGTATTTGCCTGCGTCCAGGCGAAATATGGCTGCAGCCGAGCAACGAAGCGTTCGACCCCATACTGGTCACCCCCGACAATAGCTTCGAAATATGGGGCGTGGTAACCCACACCATTAAAAACAACCGTCGCCGCCCGCGCTACTGAGCCTGCCGACTATGATCGGACTCATCGACTGCAATAATTTCTTTGTGTCGTGCGAGCGGGTATTTATGCCTGCCTTGCGCCAAAGGCCCGTGGTGGTTCTGAGCAACAACGACGGCTGCATAGTGGCGCTGAGCAACGAAGCCAAAGCTCTTGGACTGAAACGCGGCAACCCGTTTTTCCAGGTTAGGGAGTTGTGCGAACGTAATGGAGTGGCCGCCTTCTCGGGCAACCACCGCCTATACGGCGACATGTCGGGCCGTGTCATGGCTACTCTCGGAACAATGGTCAGCGACATGGAAATATATTCAATCGACGAGGCCTTTCTGAATCTCGACTTCTGCCGGCCCGATACCCAGGAGAGCTTCGGCCGCAGCATAGTGGCCCGGGTAAGGCGCAATACGGGCATCCCTACTTCGCTGGGCATAGCGCCCACAAAGACACTGGCCAAGATTGCCGCACTCTTTGCCAAGAAATACCCGGCATACCATGCCGTATGTATTATCGACAGCGAGGAGAAACGGCGCAAAGCGCTGCGACTTACCAACATCGACGATGTATGGGGCATAGGACGGCGACTGAGCCGACGCATGCACAGTATAGGCATACACAGCGCTTTAGACCTGGCTGACAGGCCTAAAGCCGATATCGAACGCCTGCTTAATATCGTAGGCGAGCGAACCTGGCGCGAACTCAACGGCGAGCCATGCATAACCATGAACATCGTTGAGCCGGCCAAGAAACAGATGTGCTGCTCGCGCTCGTTTGCCGAAGACATATACAACCTCGACAGGCTCAGCGAGGCCATTGCCGCTTTTGCCGGCAGTCTTGGCCGGAAACTGCGCGAGCAAAAGTCGGTAGCCTTGTCTATGTCTGTGTTCATACATACCAACTCATTCCGCACCGACCGGCCTCAGTATTACGGCAACGCACATTTTACCCTCGATGAAGGCACAAATGACACCATACGGCTCACCGAAGTAGCCGTCGACTGCCTCAGACGCGCATATCGCAAGGGCTACGGCATAAAAAAGGCCGGCATACATATATGCGAAATCTGTCCGGAAGTTTCGGTGCAGCAGTCGCTCTTTGCAAAAGAAGGCGAGCGCGAACGCCGCCGGCGACTGATGGAGGTGGTCGACAAAATAAATGCCGGCAGTGCGGGATACGACAAGGTACATTTAGCCCGCTACTCGCCTGTAAGTTCGTGTGTACGCAACGAATTCAAATCGCGCCTGTACTCAACCAGGCTCGACGATGCCATTAAGGTCAACACCCCGAACAATAACCCTACTCCACCTGACAAATAATGGATAACAAGACATTCATAAACAATCTTGCCGAACGCTGTGGACGCGGCAACGCCGACGTGCAGCGTCTGGTCGAAGGCCTCGCATCGGTGCTGCGCGACCGATGCAGCAATCTGGCCACTGTTGCCGTGCCGGCTTTCGGCAACTTCGGCGCCGTGAAAACCGACGAATACATAGCCACCGACCCGGACACAGGCAAAACAATGCTGTATCCGCCTGAAATTAAACTTACATTCACCCCCGGCTCCATGCTCAAAAAACATATACGCAATGAACGCTGAACAGAACATTATAGTAAGCCTGCCACAGCTGATACAGCTGCTGGCCGAGCAGACCGGCGTGGATGCCGCCGAGTCGCGCAAGTTTCTGCATGAGTTTTTCGCACTCGTCGAGGATGCTTTGGTGCAGGGCAACAGCGTTAAGATTAAAGGTATAGGCAGTTTTTCCGTCGTCGACCGCAGCAGCGGCACCGTGAGTTTCACTCCCGACTCAGAGCTGGCGGCGGCTGTCAACACCCCGTTCGCAATGTTCGAGGCCATGGAGCTTGGCAACGGCATTTCGCCTGACGACCTTGCCGAGGATGAACAGCAAGCCACAGAAACCAAGGTGGACAAGGAGGAATATGTGCTGGCCATAGATACGCAGCCATACGAGGAAAATGAAGATGAAGATATTGTACAGGCGGAAACCGAAACAGATACCGAAGTCGTAGCAGAGTCGGAAGAGGCTGAATGCGATGCAGCTGAGGAAACAACAGTCGAAACCGCTGAGAAAACAACCGAAATCACAACTGAAGATGCACCTGAGGAGGACACAGAAGAAACCGCCGGCGAGTATTATCCGCAGCTATACGATACCGAACCTGAGCCTGCGCGCCGCAGCATAAAAGGTTATGTGGCCACAGCCCTGCTTGGCCTGGCGGCGGGTTTTGTAATAGGCTATTATACTCACAACGCTGTATACAATCACTACTCCATCGAGGCTGAACCTATCGAAATTTTAGAGAATCAGCCTGCCGTTCAGGCCGACAGCGCGGCAGTTTCAGAAGCCGTCGAGGTTGCCGCAGAACCTGCCGCAGAGGTTAAGACGCCGGCGATTGTAAAAGATACCGTAAGCCGAAACCACTTTCTGGCCTCAATGGCCCGTCGGCATTACGGTCACATGGAGTACTGGGTGTATATCTACGAAGCCAATCCGGGTCTTGGCCATCCCGACCGCATCAAGCCCGGTACAGTGGTAACCATACCTGCAGTGGTCGACTTTTCGCAGGGCAGCGATTCCGCCACCCTGACCCATGCCCTGCGCCTCTACGCCGACATCTACAGCCGCTACAAATAGCATCCCCCCCCCGGAATTTTCAGCTCTTAAAAATCCACCGTCAGGCGAACATTTATCTGGCGGCGGGTAAGGTAATTTGGCACGGCATACTGTATGTCGTTCACGTCGGTCACCCAGTAGTAGCTGCTGACATTGCTGATATCGAGCAGGTTGAACACATCCAGACCCAGCCAGATGCTTTTGAAGTGACGCCAGAATCCGCTGCGCGACTCGCCGTCGGCAGCCGGAGTAAGCAGGCCGTAGGCCAGACCAACATCGACACGTTTATATGCCGGAGCGCGGAAATAGCCTTTGTCACGGCTGCTACGTGGGGCCGTGGTGGGCAGACCGTCGGAGAATATGCCGCGGAGATTGAATTTCAGTTTTGGAAACTTCGGAAAGAAGTCGGTAAAGAACAGGGCCATGCTGTAGCGCTGGTCGGTGGGCCTGGGCACTTTCACGCCGTTAAGGTCCTCCTGAGTTTTCATCAGCGAGAAACTCAGCCATGAGTCGGTACCGGGCACAAACTGGCCGAATAGTTTCATATCCAAGCCAGTGGCAAAGCCGCTGGTCTGATTCAGGCCGCTGTACACCACCTTAAGGTTATCTACTTCGTAAGGTATAAGATTGCCTAACAGCTTGTAATAAGCCTCGGCGGAGAGCTTGAATGGGCGATCGAAAGCCCTGAATGTATAGTCGCTACCGAAAATAAACTGAAAACTGCGCTGACTCTTGATGTCGCTGTTCAGCTGTATTATGGTATTGCCTTCGCTGTCAGTCACGGGCATACGGTATTCCTTGAAGAAAGGCGACTGGTAGTACAGACCTGTGGCGAAGCGGAACGACCAGTTGGGTGCCTTGTCGGGCACAAAGCCTACCGACACGCGCGGACTTATAAGAAACTCTTTGTTGAAGTCCCAATACGAAAAACGCATGCCGCCGTTGATGTTGAAATACCCGGCGTTGGTACTGAGCCGGTAAGTATCCTCGGCGTAGAACGACAGTCGGTTGCTCGACAGGTCATGGCGCGAATCCAGGTTATAGATAACCTTCAGGGCTTCAGGTGCCACCGGCAGTGAAAAACCGGCTGAATCGCGGAGTTCCCATTCGCGCGATCTGTCGAATATGGTTTCGTGATTGAATGTAATACCATAGTTTAAATTATGCTTGCCCAGCCCGATGGCTCCACGCAGGCCCAAAGATAAAACCGAAGCCTTAAGCCTGTTGCGGGCATGCTCATGGTAACGGCCCACACCCAGTTCGCCGCCGATGGCATCACCCGAGTCGCCGCCGCTGGTGCCGGCCTGGTCGAGCCAGTATTCGCCGCTGATGTCGTACGACACTAACTCGTTGGTCAGATAGCCCGATGCCAGAAAGGTATATTCGCTTTTGTTGTTGGGGCGGAACGACAGATTCAGAGCGCCGAAAAAGGTTTCAAAACGGTCCTTCTCCTGGCCGTCGAAATACACCGTAAACTCCTTGGCGTCGGTCGATGTACCGAATTTGGTAGTGCGGTTGGTAGGAATGAAACTATAATTGTTTATGGCTATATTGCCAAGAAAAACAGCCTTAAGTTTGTCGGAGAATTTATATGTGAGATTAGCCTGGTAGTCGAAATACTTAGGGTCGTATTCACCCTTTGATTCCATACTGCTCAGCAGCGATGCGTTGCTTTTGTATCGCACGCCATGGAGCTGGCTGAAACGCTTCGAGGCGGTGCCTATGGCTATGCTTCCGCCCATCAGACTGGCACTGACTGCACCCTCGAAGGCCTCAGGCTCGCGATACGTAATATCGAGTACGCTCGACATCTTGTCGGCGTAGCGTGCCGGAAAACCACCGGTACTGAAACTTACCGCCCCCACCATATCGGGGTTGATAATCGACAGGCCTTCCTGCTGTCCGCTGCTAACCAACAGCGGTCGATACACTTCTATGCCGTTGATATATACCGAATTTTCGTCGTATGTACCTCCGCGTACCGAATACTGGTTGCTCATCTCGTTGTTGCTGTTCACACCGGCCATGGTGGATATGATACTCTCCACGCTGCCTCCGGTGGCATCCGGCACCAGCCGTTGCTGGCCGAGGTCAATCAACTGCATGCCGTCGGTCTGTTTGCGGTAGTCTGTAACGTTTACTTCGCCAAGTGTGTAGGTTGCCGGCTGCATCTTCACGTTCACGGTCACGTCACCCTTGGCATCGATAAGGCGTCGTTTCGACTCCTCGTAGCCTATGCAGGTAAACGACAGACGTATGGTGTCTGCTTCGGCCACCGACAGCGAGTATTTTCCGTCAAGGTCGGAGGTGGCGCCTATTGCGGTGCCCTCTACCTTGATGGTCACGAATTCGAGAGCCTCGTTGTTTTCGTCGGTAATCTGTCCGTGAATCTTCACAGGAGCCGCAGAGGCGGCTAAAGCGCTCACGGCTATCAGCAATATATATATGATTGGTCGTATTGTCTTCATCGTACAATTAATAACGTATAAAAACCGCATTAATTGTGTTGACAATAATTGCCGTGATTATTTGCCGAAAGTGGCGGCAATTTGCTTCGCCACTCGCTTGATAGCGCCGCTCACGTCGTGTTCGGCGCCGGCCACACCGAGCGAGGTATAGGCGCCACGACAAGAAACTACGGGCCGTCCGGTCATGTAGTCGATAAAGTTTACCGTCACAACGGTCTGCTCCGGATTTACGTTCACGCCATACTTGACCAACAACAGTTTTTCCTGCCGCGATTGCGACAGTTCATAAATGCGGGCGTCGCTTATGAGTTCCAGGCCGGAACATTCAACAGCGTCGAACAGCTGAATCTCATACTCCATCAGTTCAGCCGGGATATGATAAGTATCGTTGTTGATTATCGAAGCATATTCATATTTCGACAGGTTGACATTTTGTGAAACTGTCGATTTCGATGTAGTGCATGCGGCAAGCAAGAGCACTGACATTGATAAGATAATGTTTTTTATCCACTTTACCATAATAATTATATTTATTTAAGTTTCGCAAGTAATGATTTCCTGAGACAGAGGCATAAAAAAACGACATGGATTCTTGCCTAATTGCAAGAAAATGAGTAATTTTAAGTACCACCAAAAAACTAACTCAAAGCCATGTCGATACACAAAATTACTCCTTTTCTCTCGGATATCAAAGACTTTTTCAAAAATTCCGATATGACAGCAGCCATGCAGAACATAAGTTCTATACTTGGGCAGGTCAAGATGACCGAGCGCGACACGCTTGCAGTAACAAGCAAGCGTAACTGTGTTTACCGGTTGCTGACTGTATTCCAATGTCTTCTTCTTTTCCCATGTTTCGGCATTAGAAACGCATACCGCAATCAGAAGTACGGTACACTTGATTCGTTGATTAAGGCCAGAAAGGATGTTTTCTACCGCTTTATGGAAAATCCCGATATAGACTGGAGAAAGACTCTCTGGCATATATCGGTACAGCTGTGGAACCGAATACATCTCCGTTCTGACCATAAAGCCGATGAGGTGTGTCTGATTCTTGACGATACCGACCATGAGAAGACAGGCCGGACTATTGAAAAAATCGGGCGTGTCCATTCCCATCTGGCTCACAAAGCGGTGCTCGGATTTAAGTGTCTCTGTATGGCTGTCACCGACGGAGTGTCGCAAATGCTTCTCGACCTCGCCATCGTCGGAGAGGAAGGAAAGAAAGGGAACTACGGCATGAGCGCCAGGGAACTCAAACGGCGTCGTATCACGGAACATGACAGCAAGGCGCTTCGCAAGCGTGAGCAGGAATATGACATGTCCAAGATTGAGCTTGCAAAGCAGATGATAAAGCGGGCCATCCGTCGAGGCATAAGGTTCAGCTACGTGTTGGCAGACAGTTGGTTTACCAACAAGGAGATTGTCCAGTTCATCCATAGCCGCCATATCAAATGCCATTGGCTTGGCATGATAAAGGTCGGAGAGAACGGTAAGACAAAATACCATACCAAACACGGAGACCTTTCTGCTCCAGCACTTGTGAAACTCGGTAAAAAACTCAAATTGCAGAAGTACAGCCGCAAGCTCAAATGCTACTATATCATGTTTGATGCCACGTTCGGAGGTGTCCCTGTAAGGATATTCCTTGTACGCCGGACCCAACACGGCAAATGGAACGGATTGCTTACAACCGATACCGCAATGGATTTCTTCAAGGCATGGCGGATATATTCCAGACGCTGGGCTCTTGAAGTCGTATTCAAGGATTGCAAGACCAATCTGGGATTCGGCAAGTGCCAGAGCACCAGCTTTGCATCTCAGATTGCCGCTGCCACATTGTGTTGTCTGCAATATAATATCCTTTCCATCACAAAACGCTTCAGCGATTACGAAACTATCGGCGGTCTCTTTCGGGATATTTCCAAAGAGACAGTCCAACTCTCCGTTGCACAACAGATATGGGGAATCCTTCAGGAGATTGTCTCGGCAATAGCGAGAGTCTTCGGCCTGCTGGACGAAGAAGTCTATGATGCTGTGATCAATCACTCTGACGAACTGGCTCATATCGCTAAATTTTACAATCTGAAATCAGCAAGTTGAACTTGCGAAACTTAAA
>CAJTRC010000023.1 GCA_910578365.1 uncultured Muribaculaceae bacterium | reverse complement strand
TACGGGCATAAAAACGAAGCGAGCAACGGTGTGAATGTCGGTCGGTGGCTTAATTGGTTGACTGCAAGCGTGATGAGGGGTTGAGTGGTCGGGCGCGCCGGAAAAACGAAGCGTGCAAAAAGTTGAATTTGCTTTAATCGGGGTTGAATTTTGGGGCGCGAGCGTTTAATATATCTTTAATCGAGGTTTAACCGGGCTTTAACCGGCTTTAATTTTGAGCGGCTGCATGGCTGGATTTAACCGGCTGTGTGGCCGTCGCTGCGTCGTGCCCTGACGAGTGGCCGCCGGAGGCTCAAAAGCGGCTAAATTCAAGCGTTTGGCGCGTTTGTGGCTCATTCTACCGCCACGGCAGCAGGGTAGGGGAGAGAGCAACGCAGCGCGCCCATGTGGGCGAATGACCGACGGAGTGGCACAGGTGTTTAATGGCGTTTAACGACCCCTTAAATGGTTGCTGCTGTGCCCTGCCCCGGGAGGGGTAAAACAGGGGTGGGGGAGTGGTCGAGATTGTGCTCGTTTCGTCCCCTTAAATTGGGTTGGAGACACTGTTGGGGATACATTTGGGGGTACATCTGCACCACCCTACCGACCCCCATAGTGTCAAAATTGGAAACGAAAAGGGCGATTTTTGAGGGTTTAACACCCCTTTAATGCCAAAATTTCGCCATTAAAATATGCCGTTTTATAGTTGTTAACTTGCTGATTTAAGGCGTGTAATGTATTAAACGGCTCAAAAAAGGCGTGAAAAATACGAAAAACGGCCTTTTTAGGGGCTTTGGTGGGGTTAGTTGAGTATGCACGAAGATATACCGAAACGAGCACACCATGAGGCTAAGGAACAGCGGGCGCAGGCGTCGGGGCATGGTGGGAAGTAGTCGCGTTTTTTGTTGCTTTGAGTTCTTCGATCTCTTGTTGGGCTTGTCTAAGTTTTTCTTTCAACTCCCCTATTTCCTGAGCTTGGTGAACTATTTTGTCAAGATACGAGTCAATTAAAGCGGCTTTTGCGGCCAGCTCGCCGTTTAATTTCGCCAGTTGGGATGATGTGTCGGCTACTGCTTGCAGCTCTCTAAGTTGTACCCCTATGTGTTCAAATGCTTTGAGCAACGCGGAGTCCTCAAACTCTTTTGCATATACGATTTGCTTGTCTGTTCCCTTTACTATTTGGTCTAAGATATTTGTTTCCCCCATTTCCATTGCCGTGCCTATGTGTGGGAGGTACATAGAGCCTCGGCCAGTTAGAAGCCAGTTCATATTATATGTTTCAGAAAATTCTGAAAGCATAAACCGGTTAAAAAAATCATAACTGGGTGCACTTTTTCCGTTGAGGATGTCGTAAACGGTTTGAGCACGTTTATAGTTGAGTTTCAGCGCAAAAGCGTTGGGACTCAGTTTAAGGTCTTCTATTATTTCTTTTATGCGTGCAGAAATTTCTGCATTTTTTCCTTTGTTTTCTTTTTCCATTTCAGAATTTTCTGTATCTTTGCAGCGTGTTACTGCGGTTTCGGTCGCCAAAGATACTAAAAAAGGCTCATATTACCAAGGTAACATGCAGAGAAAACTGAAATCAAACCACAAGTAAAAGGATATGAAAACAACCGCCCCGCGTTACATAGACGCAAGCAAAGAGGCAACCTTGAAATTAGCCAAGGCGTTCAGGGTTACAGAAAAATTTGTATATCTGTGCCTCACTTACAGGAAAAACAACGAGACCGCTCGTAAAATTCGTTTTGTCGCAGTGCGCGACTATGAAGCAAAACCAATGCTCCATGTGCCCGAATGTGAGACATTACACGACACAACGGAGGACGGCCGCCAAATAATGCGCCAAGTGTTTGACAACGGAGCGACACTCCGCGCCGACAAGCGCACCGGTGAAGCGTGGATAACGAACCGCCGAGGCGAGGTGGTAGAACACCGCAACCGTATCGAAAAACTTTCAGAACTGGCAGAACTGCAAACGTTGGCCGAAAATCTTTGAAGCAATGGAGATAATCGACGGAAAAGTATGTATAAGCCACGAGGAGCTGACGGGGCGCATTATAACGACTTCTAACCTGAAGGCGTTAGTGCGCAAAGGTCAGGTCGTGCAGGTGCAGCGAGGCGGCAACGGGCGCAAAGCCTTGTTTGACGTCAATAGTTTGCCGCTGAAATGGCGCACGGAGGTTTACCGGCGTTATCCCGACTTGCAGGAGCGGGCCGAGAGCAAAGAGTTTGTCGATACTATCGAGCCGGACGCAAAGGCGCTTGACTTTTTCCAGACCTACAAACTGGCCGACGGCAGGAATTTGCCCGAGGACAAAGTGCTGGAGTATGCGAGCAACGCCGCAGTTATGAACGCTTTCCGGCGTTGCTGGGAGGCTCATGTAAGCAAGAGGCAGCGCACAGGTAAAAAGGCCGTGGCCGCTAAAGAATTTTGGGCGCGAGCCGCGGCAGCGCTTCCGAGATTGGCCGACAGCTTCCCCCATTCCTTGCCCGGGAGCGCGCGCCGTCTGCAAATGAAATTTCAGGAGTATTTGCAGCAGGGTTATGTGTGCTTTATCTCCGGCAAGTATCTGAACGGCAACGCCGCCAAGGTGGCCGACGAGGAACAGGAGCAAGTGCTGACCGCTCTACTGGCCCACCACAACAACCTCCCCGACACATTGGTCTGCGAGGGTTACAACCGCTTTGCGGCAGCCAAGGGGTGGAAATCCATAACCGCCGGAGCGGTGGCCGTGTGGCGTGAGAAGCTGGGCACCGTGATAAGGGCCGGCCGTCTGGGAGTGTCGAACTTCCGCAACAACGTGACAATGCAGGTGAAGCGCAGCCGCCCGACAACCCCGTTCCTGATGTGGTCGCTTGACGGCTGGACTGTGGAGCTGCTGTACCAGACCACCAAGACCGACAAAAAGGGGCACAACGTGACGACCTACACCAACCGCCTGACTATGGTTGTGGTGCTTGATGTTTTCAATAACTACCCGATAGGCTACGCGATAGGCACGCACGAGAGCCCGGCGCTGATTAAAGAGGCATTGAGAGACGCAGCACGCCACAGCCGTGAGCTCACCGGCGAAATGCTCCGGGCCACGCAAGTGCAGAGCGACCGCTACGCGATTAAGACCATGCACGACCTTTACGCTGTCATGGGCGGCAAGGTGACACCGGCACAGGCGCACAACGCCAAGGCCAAGCCCGTAGAGCCTTACTTCAACTATCTAAATACACGCTACTGCATTAGGTGTAATAACTGGTCGGGCTTCGGCATTACAAGCAACCCGAAGCGACAGCCGAACAGCGACGCGCTGAACCGTATGCGCCACCACTTCCCCGACGAAGCAGGCCTCCGCGCCCAGATTAACGAAATGATGAGACTGGAGCGCATGGCGAAATATGAGGAGTTTATGGCCGGATATGGCAAGTTGAAGCCTGAAAACCGCTTACCGCTGAGCCGTGAAACCTACCTGCTGAACTTCGGGGCAGAAACAGGCTTTAAGAACGTGCTCGAGGGCTGCGGACTCCGCCCCACCATTTTAGGGGTCAAGCGTGATTATGATTGTTTTGATCTGACATTCCGCGACCATGCCGCCGAGCGGTGGACGGTATTGTATGATCCTGACGACCTCACGCAAGTGCTGGCCGTGAATGAAGCAGGCACACGCCGCTACATGCTTGAGGAAAAGTATGTGCAGCCAATGGCCTTAGCCGACCGCCAAGAGGGCGACGCGCAACAACTGGAGCGGGTGCGGACCTATAACAAGCAACTGGAGACGCATACAGCCGAGCGCATGGCGCTGGCGTTCCATACAACCCAGCAGATAATCGAGGGCACCCCGGCGCTGCGCGGCAGCATAGAGGACCGCCTGCTGATAACCGACAGCCGAGGCCAGCACAAGGACCGCCGGAGCCAAAAGAGGCTGACCGCCGCCGACATTGACGCGCTGGAGGTCGAAGCCATAGAGGTGCCGATAACAGCCCACGGCGACAGCGACACAGAGGAATTTAATTACAGTAACTTCTAAACAGTAAAAGGACATGATAACGACAGACGAGAAAAAACAGATATGCGACCAGCTCCGCGCTTACTGCGAGCAGAAAGGGAGCCAGAACAAAGCGGCCACCGCTCTGAAAGTGAGCAGCGCGACCGTTAGCAAGATATTGGCCGGCAACTGGGAGACCATAGCCGACGAAATGTGGCGCGGCATAGCCGGGCAAATCGGCGGGGTCAAAGCCGGACAGGCCGAGGGGTGGCAGTTGGTGCCGACCCGGGCATACAACGCAATGACCTTTGCGCTGGAGAACGCACAGCGCGACAGTCTTGTAATGGCCGTTATCGGGAGCGCCGGAAGCGGCAAGACCGAGGCCGTAAAGAACTACACCGCCACCGGGCGCAATGTGTACCACCTCGTTTGCTCCGAGTATTGGAACCGGCGCACGTTCATGGCGAAAGTGTTGCAGACAATGGGCGTGGCATACAGCGGCAACACCGTGGCCGACATGATGGAGGCTATCGTTGACACGTTGAAGCGCAAGGAGTCGCCGCTTATAGTTCTGGACGAGGCCGACAAGCTGAGCGACCAAGTGCTCTACTTTTTCATTAGCCTGTATAACCAGCTCGAGGACCACTGCGGCATTATCCTGACCGCGACCAGCTACCTGCGCGCCCGGATTGAAAAGGGGCTGCGCCTGAACCGCAAAGGCTATGCGGAAATTTTCAGCCGCATAGGCCGCAAGTTCGTGGAGCTTCCCTTGCACAACAGCGAGGACGTGGCCGCTGTATGCGTCGCCAACGGCGTGAGCGACAGCAAGACAATAAACAGCATTGTAGATGAGGCCGACGGCGACCTGCGGCGCGTTAAACGCTCTGTGTGGGCCAAGGTGAAAGGAGGTGCAAAATGAGCAAGAAAATGCACGCGCTGGAGGATGACAAGTGGCTTTGCAATGAGTGCAAGCATTTTGGTGGATTGGTGTTCAAGTGGGGCACCGCCACCACTTGCAAGGGCAAAGCGATAATTAAGTTAAAAAAGAAATGCGACAAATTTGAGAAGCGCTGAGCAAACAAGAGAAACGCACAGAGATAAGCTACAAGGTCTATAACACTATTTGCGAGTGTGACGACATAGGGCAGGCTCTGGAGGTGTTAACCGACACAATCGTGGCAACCATTGCCGGAAACATCAACGGCAAGACCGACCAAGCGCTCATAATGGGCGCTTGCATACGGCGACTAAGAGAATATAAAAAACAAATTCAAAAATGAAACCTTACCCCGTAACACTGAAATATAGCAGCACTTTCGAGCTAATGCCCGGGTGGGTGCCCGAGGTGTTGCAGACATGGCTCGAGGAGGGCTGGACGTGCGACATAACAGTTAAACGGACAACGCAGCCGCTTACAGGTCGCCGGGTGCTTGTAGTGAAAATTACCGCCAGCACTTCCGAGGATTTGGCGGCAAAACGAAAAGCATTAAACAAGATGATTGAGGCCAAGGGGTACGGTCCCAATGTGCTGAGACGTCGGCCAAAGATGAAATAACGAGAGAATGAGCAGAGCGATAAGCAATATAAACGTGCTTGCAGCGCGGTTTGAGACGGTGGAGTTTGCCGGTGAATGGCTGGCGAGCTTCGGCCGTCCCGAGCTTCGCGGAACGTGGATAATATGGGGCGGCTCCGGCTCCGGCAAAACCACGTTTACGCTCATGCTCTGCAAGTATCTGGCGAACTTTGGGCGCGTGGCCTACAACAGCCTCGAGCAGGGGTTGAGCCTATCACTGCAAAAGGCATGGGAGCGCGTCGGAATGGGCGAAGCCGGCAATAGTGTGATCCTGCTGAACAAAGAGGAACTCCCCGAGCTCCGGGCACGCCTAAACAAGCGCAAAAGCCCCGAAATAATCATAATTGACAGTGTGCAATATCTGGACGGCTTCAACTGGGCCAGCTTTAAGAAGCTCAAAAGAGAATACCCCGACAAGCTGTTCATTTTCATAAGTCAGGCCGACCGGGCAGGCAAGGATCCGGACGGCAAGTTGGCCGGAAAAATCCGCTATGACGCCGAGATAAAAATCAAGGTTGAGGGCTTCAAGGCATTTGTTACGACACGCTACGAGGACGCAGAGCGGGGCGAGGGCGGCGCGGACTTCATAATCTGGGAACAGGGCGCGGCAGAGTATTGGGCAGAACAATTAAAGTAAATGACAATGGCGAAAAAGGAAAATAAAACAATGGACCAAATCCACAAAGAGCTATTAAAAAAATATCACACCCTTTGCACGTTGCTGGGGCTTGATGATGAAGCCAAGCGCGCGATCCTGACAAGCTGGGGCGTTGAGAGCAGCCGCGACCTGAGCCAACACCAGCTCATAGACATTTGCGCCAAGCTGAGCGAGCAGGTGGACGAGAAGCAGGGCACGGCCAGACTTGACAAACTGCGCAAGCAGGTAATTGCCGCGATTGGCGGCTGGCTTCGGCAGACCGGGCAGCCCGAGAACGTGGCGAAGATCAAAGGTATTGCAGAGCGTGCCAGCGGTTACAGCGACTTCAACAAAATACCCCGCGAGAGGCTGCGCAACCTCATAGCGACATTTAACAACAAGGTAAAAGACGCCCGGGCGGTTGACGCTTTGACCGACGCGCTGCTCATGCAGCACTACACGAACCCCGGCAGTTTTGACCCCTCAAACAATTAAGAGAATGAAAGAGAAAAATAAAAAGAGACTGCGAACAGTTGCACAACCCTTTAAGTGGGCTTGGGCTGCGTTGGCGATAATAATAGGCTTAAGCGGTGTTTTGCTTGAAGCTCTGGCCTACTTCATGCTCGACGATACGCAAATGGCCAAGCAGACAATTAAAGACCATTTTAAGCTATGAGCCAAGACAGACAAGAGCGCTGCTGTATCTGCGGCGGCAAGATTGAAAAAGGCGGGTGCGACCCTTACCCGATAGCAGAAGAGGGGCGCTGCTGCCACGCCTGTAACTGGACAGTAGTAATCCCCAAAAGAATAGAACTAAGCAAGCGAAACAATGAAAGAACTTGAAAAGATTAAGGAGTACATTAAAGAGCAGACGGCCGACATGAGCGAGAGCGCCCGGGCCACGCTGCTTGATGATCTGGCGTGGTGGGCTTCGCAAGAGGCCGGGTCGCTCAACTTCGAGAGTCCCGACGCCGAGGACTACGACAACTAACTAAGGAGCTGGGCCGGTGTAAAAGGACAAACACCGAAACAGTTAAACACAATGTAATAACCACTTAAACACCATTTACCGATGAGTGAAAAGACCCAAGTAACCATGACGGCGGAACAGCTCGCCAAGTGGGAGGCTTTTCAGGAAGCCGAAAAGAAAAAGGAAGCGGCAGAGCGCCGCAAACAGCAGCGCGAGACTTACGCGCAATTAGTGGACCAAGAGCTGGAGACCGCGCTCCCCGAGCTCCGCAGCCTGAGCGAACAGATTAAGACGGTAAAAGATACCGTATTCGGCAATTTTGACACCGTGCTCAAGATGAAAGCCGAGGTCGTGGGCTTCAAGGAGGATGGGCAATGGTCGCACACATTCACTAACCAAGAAAGCACCATGCGCCTGACATTAGGCGTTAACACCGTTGACGGCTGGGGCGACATGGTGACGGCCGGCATTGCAATGGTACGCAAGTACATTGAAAGCCTTGCGACCGACGCGAAAACCAAAACGCTTGTGCAGACCGTTCTCCGGCTGCTGAGCACCGACAAGCAGGGCAACCTCAACGCCAGCCGCGTGCTCCAGTTGCAGAAACTGGCCGACGAGAGCGACGACGACCAGTTCAAAGAGGGCGTGAAAATTATTCGCGAGAGTTACCAGCCGACGGCCACACGGCGTTATATCCGCGCGCAGTACCGCGACAAAGGGACCGGGGCTTGGCGTAACATACCGCTGGGCATTACAGACGTCGATCTTCTGACCGAGGAAGAAAAAGCCCCGGAAACGAC
The DNA here is from genome assembly GCA_910578365.1 of uncultured Muribaculaceae bacterium. Classification (GTDB taxonomy): domain Bacteria; phylum Bacteroidota; class Bacteroidia; order Bacteroidales; family Muribaculaceae; genus CAG-873. Next base: position 24,700 of record CAJTRC010000023.1, on the reverse strand, counting down.
CGCAGAGGCGGACGAGACCGAGGCTTAAAACAAAGCTGCGCCAGCGTGCAACCGAGTTGCTGACCGCCAGCGCTGAGCCTGATGTAAAAGGACAGTGCAAAGTTAGTAAAAATCGGTGAAAATGACAAGCAAAAAGCGACATAAAAGCACGCTGGCGCGAGCTGCAAAAATCAAGGCTGTCACGGCCTTGCATTACGAAGCGGGCAACCAAGCCAAATGTTACGCGGCAGTGTGGCGGCGCTATATCGAGCCCGAGTTTGGCATTTGTTACCGCACTTATCTGAATTTGCTGGGCGTTGACCCGGACACAGAGGAACGAAACCGCGACACCGCCCCCTCCCTGTTTGATGATTGGTGAAAATAAACACCCCTGACGGACGCAAGAGCCGCCGGGGGTGTTGTTGTATTAGTCAGTCTGTTTAATGGCCGCAGAGAGGCCGAGAACGCGCGAGGGCGGCCGCATTGCGGTGATGTCCTGCACTCCGCAGATGTAACGCTCCACGTTTTCCCATATTTCGGCGTGTGCGTGGTTTGTCGCGGAGGTCGTGAGCATGAAGCCGGAGAAATGGGGGCCGCGCAGACCTTGCATTGCGGCGTTGATACGGTCGAGCAGGTCGAACACCTCAAAGGCTTCAGGAATGTGGGGGTCGGTGTGGCCGTGTGTCAGCACTGCGCGGGTGAGAACATGAAGCCGGAGGGCGAGCGAGCCACGGCGGGCGCCCATTCCCTGCTGCTTCCACTCCACAGCTTCAAACTCCACGAACACCGCCGGGAGCGGATAGACAGCTCCGCCGGAAAAGTGCGAGCCGTCGTCGTTCCATAGGTCCACGAACTCCACGCCCGGAACAGCGGCCACGGCTTCGGCCACAGCGTAAAAAATTGCTTTTCTCATTGTCTTAAAAATTCAGTTAGTTGTAAATTGAATTTGTCGAGGTTGCTCTGGATAACGTCGCGGATCAATTTTTGCGTTTCCGGGCCGTCGCCGATAAATTGGCGTTGCGGGATTTTGATAACCTGCCCCACTTTCATAAGGGCCATATATTTCCACCCGACCTCGCCTGTTTCCTTGAACTTCGCCCAAAAGAAGCGTTTCATTTTGCCGGTAACGGTAATTGTTCCGCCCTCATTGTGTAGGGCTGTGTAAGGCTCCGAGGAGGTGAAGCGCACGCCGTCGCCGGACACTTCGCCCTGTGTGGAGCGACGCATTGCCCCGGACTGCATGAGGAGCGAGCCACGCGCGTAATCGTGAGCGCGAGGCTTCCACTTGTCGGAGAAAAAGCCCTTACGTTCAAAGTTGCGGTCGAACTCGTCGGAGAGCTCCACGCGCATATCTTCGAGAATATCGGCCTTTAATTGCTTGGGGTCGAGCATTTAATTGGTGTTTAAGTGTTGTTATACCAGAATAAATTATTAAATTTGCGGCTACAATGGGACATATTATCGATAAGGAAATAACGCAACCTTACATGTGTGAGGACTGCAAGCATTTTCGGCGTGGGCTTACCTGTGCCGCTTTTGACTTTATCCCGTCTGAAATCATAGAGGACGGGGCAGAGAGTCACGACCATGTATTGCCCGGACAAAAGGGCAATTTTGTATTTGAACCCAAGGGGGAGCGCGAGAAAATGCGCGTTTATTTGCTTGATGAAGATTGATGTTTTTCTTCATATAGTTTTTTAATGATATTACCCACCGCGACCGCTATTGGCCGCGGTTTTTCGTTGTTAAGATATTCGGACCACGCCTCAGCGATGAACTCAGCGGCATTTTTATTGCCATAGGTTGAGAGTACCTCGGTAATGTGCGCTTTGCCCTTGCTGTGTTCCTGATTGAACAGCTTGAGAAAGTCTGCATTTGAGCGGAGGCCCAGCAGGCGGTCAATCTCATGGCCCAGCTCATGGTCAAAAACCGCTTTAAGAGTACCGCAGCCGGGCGGGTGCCACTTGCTTTTAACATCGCTGGCGAGTGACTTATCTATTTTTTCGCCAGCCCATGAGGTGTTAAAACAAATACCGCTTAAACCATACTGCTTGCCATATCCGTGAGAATAGGCATAACAACCGGGACTTGCACAGGCTTTGCGGGCGTATTTTTTAGCCATATCCAGCAGGAGGCTTTCACGTTGTCCCGGGTATAGTCGTTTGTATTCCTCAAACAGCGCGGAGGTCATTAACTCAGTACGACCGCGAATGGTACCGACAAACAACGTTTCTTTTTTTAGTTCCGGCCAACATTGAAAATGGCGCTCCACGCTTCGGAAAATAGACTCAATTTGTGCCATATTGGTTTTAGTAAAGCCTTTTAGGGAGCAGTTAACGCCGAGTTTGTCGCGGAAAAATTGCTCAGCTTCGGCCACTGTTTTAGGGGTCCACTCCGCAGGTGTGTAGCCCTCAATGGCCTGCTTTACCTGCTGCGGCTTCGGCCCTTTGAAATATGGGTGCTTGGCTGGAAACAGTTCTAAAGTTTTGCCGGGATTGAAGCGGAAAATCTGCTGTTTGGCCGCTTCGGTGCAGTTGTTGCCGCGTAGCATGGCGAGCGCTGGGTCGCTCTGGGGATATTTCCCCTTGCGGACTTGTACCGCCGTACAGCGGCAATTCCAGCCATTGGGCGGCAGATACATTTCCCAGAACGGGTCAGAGGGGGGCAGCGTCGTGTTATGCAGAATGGCGTGATCCTCACGCACACGGTCGTCCATGGCCGTGCGGTATTGCAGGTCGTATTTGTCGCCGTCGGCTTCAATCTTCTGCCAGCGTTCAGCCATAAGGGAAGCCCCGACCGCGTGGTTATATTCCGCATAAAGGTAATTGTGGTTATATTGGTTGTTGACCTTTTCCACGTCGCGGCGGAACTGCTCAAAGGGCTTTATTTCGCCGGTGTCGGTAGTGAGCGACAAGCCCACCTCGCGGAGCGTGTGGTAAGCCTTGAATCCGGAGAAAATAAAAGCGTTGTTTTCAAGGGCATGGCGCACCGTTTCCGGCACCTCATAAGAGACGCCGGAGGAAATGGCGCGGTTAATCTGCTTGAGAGTCTCTGCGATGAGGCGGCGCGCTTCGGGGGTGGAAAGTTGCGACGCGTCGAAGCCCCCGGCATTATAGACCATGCCGGCAGCGTCAAAAAAGGCCGTGTCGTCAAAATCGGGCTTGTCTGGCGTGTCTGCGAGTCGCAGGAGGTCGTCACTATACAAATCGCCCAAAGCGGCGTTAAACGCGAGATATGAGCGCCGCAGCCCGGCCACTCCCAGAAGCGACCGGGTGCGGCTCAGTCGAAAAAACGGTCGGGCTGTGTTTTGGCTTCGCGCGGTGAGTCAATAGTCACGCCGTATTTTTCTGTAAAGTAGTCGGCGGGGATGTTGTAATACTCCAGCAAAAGGCGTTCAATTTCGCGCTGTTCGGCAGGGGTGTAAGAGGTCGCGTTGTTCCATTGAAAGCGCAGCCCCTTGACTGGGAAGCCGTGCAGAACCATAAGCGGGAGAAGTCGACCGTTGATTATGTGGGCGCACATAATGGCGTCGCTTTCGGTGGTACGCTCAAAAATTTCGAGGTGTACTTCAGACTGAGAGAGCGAGGACCCGGAATCAATGGTCATAGTCTGGTTTAACACGACCTTAGACAGTTCAGAGTTGCAGCGGTCCACGCGCTTGTCATAGACATTGTAAGCGTCGCCGCGGCTGCTTTCCTTGATCTCTATCTCCGTGCCGTCGCTTGTCACGATGTACTGGGCCGCGCCCATGTCGCGGAGAGCAGCCTCAACCTTTGCGCGTTCAGTGTCGTCGAGAGAATTAACGCGGGCTATGCGCATAGGCATACCGAAGATCTCGCCGAACACGTCCCAGTAGGCAAGCATATTCTTTTTGCTGATACAAGAGGGGGCACACTTCAAAAGCAGGCCGAGGTCTCGGGGCTTGCCAACTTCCACACACCAGTTGGCAAAGTCGCCTTCCCGATATGATATACCCCCGTGCCAGTCGTCACCGGGCGAACGCACGATGACCCCATATTCAGGGATAACATGCTTACGTGGCACAAGCTCCACCCCGTCAAAACGGAGAGGGCCGTTGTTGCGTATGATGTCGCCCAACTGTATGAGGGTTGGCCCCCAATAAATGGAGTCTAGACATAGGGATAGAAAGTCGGCGAACCACTCACTTTGCAGCAGTTCGGTGGCGGCGGTGTTTTCCTTGCCGTTGGAATCCACGAGGCGGAAATCTTTCTGCAATACCTTACCCTTGCGCTGGGCGATACAGCCGGAGAGGTGGGCGTCGAGGACGCAATCGGCGTAAATATCATAAAGCCGGCAGCGGTTGGGGTTTTCGTAGTCGATAGCCATTTGGTTAGCGGCTCGCCAGTCGGCAATGTCCTTTTTTGTCAGGGAATCGGACTGCTGCTGGAGCATAGCCGAAATCTGCACCCCCTTTTTGGAGGCTACGGCGCGCGCCAGCGTCTGGAGCTGGGTTTGTGTGGGGCGGCGGAGATAGTTGCGGATATTGTCTAAAATATTAGCCATTGCGGTGAAACATTATTGTTTTATTTTATCGTTTTCGTAATCACTGCGGACTGTTTCGGTAAGGGTCGCACCGGCCCAAGAGGAACAGGAACTAATAAAAGCCTTGCCACCGTCCTGAGGTGCGCAAACACCGGCAGAGAAAAGGGCTTTAAGTTGGTTAATGTCCTTTTCGATTATGTTAAGCCGCTTTGTTAGGTCGTCGATTTTAACAAGGCCGTTGAGCTTGCCGCCGTTGAAAATTATATCGTCGGGGTTGATGTCGGCGGACATATTGGCTGTTTTAATACGGCAGCCGTCGGCGTCCATGACGGCGGAGTTGTCACCGATGACGACTTCGGCCTGTTTGATTTTCTCAGTGCTCAGAACCACCCCGGCGGCACCGTCTGCCACGAAGCCGACAATAACAAAACTGCCAACTTCCGGATAAAGCCAAAAGCCGTAATCCGCGCCCTGATTTGCTTGGAGATTGACACCGAGCAAGGGGGCGCCCTCATTAAGCGGGGTGCAGTCGATAGTGCGGGCTTTTTCGTCCACCGCGTCCACGGTGCAGACCAGCGCGACAGTCTCGCCGTCGGGCTTTGCCAGTTCTCTGATGATATTTCGTAAATCTGCCATAACTGTTTATTTAGTCGCCGACACGCAGCCCGAGCGTTATTTCCTGACGGTAGCCGGACGTGCCGTATTTAATTACATTCTTTTTGACCTGATAGACTCCGGCTTTTTTGCCGTCGATAATTAGCCCGATAGCGTCGAGGCAGTCAACAAGCGAAGCCCCGAAAGTCGTAAAAGAGCCGGTGAGGCCGTCGCGTTTAAGGCGTTTAATTTCCTGTTCGGCCCACGCCTTTAACTCGCTTTCGGTTTTGTTGTAGGTGTGGAGCGTGCGGTGTTCGCCGTCGGCGTCGCCGACCTCAACCTTGATTTTTTTATTATCCGGCATAAGGCTGACCGCCTTAACGCGCAGGCGCATATTTTCAGCCTTTTGCTGCTGGAGGCTTTGGTCTGAAATGATGTTAAGCCCGGTTTTGAACACTTGCGAGGGGGTGGAGTCGCGTTCAAAGAGCACACCGCAGTAAAGCACCGGCTCGCCGTTTTCATAGCGGAAAAATGAGCGCACGCCCTGTTCTGACAGTTTGCCGAGCAGAGAGGCCACGGTGTCGGCAGTGACGCGATAGGCACCGAGCGACTGCTCCCCCATGATGTTGAGCCGGTAAGTAATGCCCTGATCCTTGAGCAATGTTTCAAGAGTTACGGAGCGGTAAGCCTTTTTAGCAGCCGGCATTTGTTTGAGTTTGAACATATCGTCCTCGCACGTTATGACAATGGGCGTTTTGAAGCCCACGTCACGGACATAGCCGACAAATGCAAGCTGTAAATTATCGTCGTAGCCCAGAGATATGCGCACGGAGTCGCCACGGCGCACAGGAATGTCAGCCGAGCCGTCCCACTTCATTTTTTTAGGCAGTGTTATTTTGGCTTCGGTTGTCAGTTTTTCGGTGTCGCGTGTAATTTCAACGGCGGTCACGAAATCAAGCGACCACGAGCGGTCGCCGGAAATCTCAACTTTTGCGCATAGCTTAAACATGGGTTAAACGGTGTTAAATGGGTGTTAAATGGTTTTACCAGTCGTAACGGCTGGGCTTCATGGAGCCGCAGCGCACAGGGTTGCGGAGGTCGTCGCCGGAGCCGTCGGGGGATTGATAGACCGGGAGATCCGGGGAGGCTTTGCCGGCCTGAATATCGCGCAGCCACTTTATAGCGTCGTTATAGAGGCACTCGCGGCGCTCATGGCCCATATTCTGCGGCAGGCGGTGAACCATGAGCCACAGGGAGATATTAACGGCGCACTGCACAAGCATAGCGTTACGGCAGCTGCCGGAGGCCGAGAGGGCGCGGTCGATGTCGTAACGGTGCCGGAGATAAGAGCCGATTTGCTCTAATGCGGCGGCTTCGGCTCCGGCGCGCACCTCACCATTTTGGGAAATGACGCGGAACTCGTAGTCGTCGCACACGGCGCGGTAGTCGTCTATTGTCAGGAACATGGGCGGGAGTTTTTGGAGGGAGGAAACGCCACAAAAATAGCCTGCTGCTGTATTTTTTCGGGAGTGACCCCGACGAGGCGGCGCTGACGGATCAAAGTTTTCACGGCCTGCATGGAGACACAGACCGGGCGTTTGTCCCAGACGACAACAATAAATTTTTTGCCATAGGTGGCGGCGTCGCGTCGCGCCTGTTTAATTGCGCGATTTTTGCGCAGGTCAAAGAGGCGTGCGCGGAGATAGTCGAAAATTACCATGATACATTTTTAGCGTTTGGCCTCATACCAATGGAGACCGAATTAACAATATTTCGTTGGCGCGTGTCGCGCTGTAAAATCCATATAGCACCCTCGTCAGCGTCGGGGCCGTCGTCGTGGCCGCGCATACCCTTTTCAAAGGCAAGGGTCTGATCTATGCCGGCGAGCATGTCGGGGTCGTCGCGCTGCGTCTCGTCGTAAGTGACGAAGCCGCGCTCCCACAGGGGGCTGACCGCTTCCACGCGCTGGAACTTGTCGGGCTTTCTGCGCTTGTCGCCGGTAATGGGTAGCTGATAGCCGCGCAGTTCGCCCTCACGTCGGAACTCGTCGAGGATAGTGTCCTGCATGAAATTGGCTTCCATATACCAGCGCACGGCAATATTTTGCGAGCGCGCCCAGTCGTGGAGGTCGTAACACCAGCGGACCATTTCAGCCACGGAGCACTGACGGACAAAAGCGCGGAGACACCAGAGGGAGGTCCCGGCTTTGCCCCAGAGCTTTGCCGCCTTAAAGTCGTTTTTAGTGGAGCCCTTGAAGCTGGGGTCGATGTATAACACCAGTTCTGAGAACTTGGACCAAGCCGGACGCTTGCCCCAGCGGATCCAGTCGTTGCGGAACACGGCACCTTCAATAATGGGGTTATTCATGTATTCTTTTTGAAAATCCCTGTAACCGCTCACAGCCTCAATGTCGCGGACTTCCTGAGGTGTCCACTTCGTGCCCCATGAGATATTGCCGTCGCGGTCGTAGATATTGACGCGAGTAACCTGCACAGCCTTGATGTCGCACCACTTGGCGAGCACCGAATTTTTGGCAATTAGGTTGCCAACCATGATGAAGCGGCCGCGTCCACCGTCAAGAGTGCCGAACAGAGCCGAGCGCACCCAGCTAAATAGTTTGGAAACACGGGCGGGACTTTCCACCAGCTCGTCGTCGTCGAGGTCGTCGATCACGATGTAGTCTGGACGGTGTGAGCGGTAGCGGAGACCACGCGGCGACTGACCGCGGCCACGGGCAAAAAAAGCCACTTCCGAGGCTGTGACAAACTCGCCGTCCTGCCAGTTGCCGGCGTTGTATTGTTCGCCAAAGTCGGCAATGTAACGCTGGTTATATTGTAATTCTGCCTGAATATCACCCAGCAGAGTTTTAGCGTTGTCCTCAGATTTGCCAACGATAACCATAACGTTAATTTCGCGGCGTTCCTGACACATTAGCCACATGGGGACAAATACGTCCATGTTTGTTGACTTTGCCGCGCCGCGGTGCCACATGAAAGCCCCTTTGAAATTGCGGTTGCTTTTGATTTTGTTGGCCGCGTCGATATGGAACGAGGCGCAGGGCGTTGACTTGCCGGTCTCCGGGTTAACGGTCCAGTGGGGAAAGTAATAATCCACAAAGGCGGCATAATCGGAGCGCAGGCGCGCAATGCGTTTGAGGCGCTGCGCGGGCGTTTCGCTGGTGTTTACAGCGGTCGCGGCCTGCACCGTTTCACAATGCTGCTTCCATTCTTCAATCGCTTTTTTTAATTCCGCTTTTGTCATGTGTTAATAACTTTCCTTTAACTTTTCGGAGATGAAAAGGTCGTGATAATGGTTTATGGTTTTGAGCAGTTCGGGTGTTACATTGGGGTCGAAGCTCATACGGTATTGCAGCCACTTGCTGAAAGCCATAAAAACCTCTATAACGTCAACCACTGAGGTTTTTTTGTCGAGTCGTTCAACAGTGGCGGCGAACTTAACGAGCTTGTCAGCACTCGCGGCTGTTTTCTCCGGCGACGGGTCGGTCGCCAAATCTTCAAGCAGCACGTTAATACTGTTAAGAATTTTGTTAACCAGCTCCGGGCGCGTGATATTAGCAGCGGCGCGCGCCTGTTCCCAGCCCCCGTCGGCCACCCACTTTGTAATCGTCTGGGCTGACACTCCGACCTTTTCGGCGATAGACTTCTGGGGCTCCCCCTGCATAAAGAGCAGCCGGGCGTGCTCGCGCTGCTGTTCGCGTTCTTTTTTAGTTGCCATTAATACGTAATAAAATTTATATGGTTACAGGTGCGACAAGCTGTGGCGCACCTTTTTACGCTGCAAAATTGGCTCAAAACGGCGGCTCAGTAAAAAAGTTTGTAAAAGATTTACACACTTTTTTGGAGGGCGGCGAACAATAGCCAATTTTGCAGCGCTGAACGACTTACAGCCATATACTGCGGCGTAGAGCAGAGGTAGCTCGCCGGGCTCATTCCCCGGAGGTCGCGGGTTCGACTCCCGCCGCCGCCACAAGGTAAAAAAGATTGAAAGGAAAGCCCCGGGCACGGAGCAACACCCAACCCTCCACCCACCATCGCGCCCCGTGCCCGGGCATTTTTTAAGACAACAGACAACCGCAATGAAAGAAGTTATAATCTCCACCGAAGCCGTGAACAGTTACGGCACGCGTGTGCTGACTTCGGGCATAGACCTGAGCCAGTACGAGCGTAACCCTGTTTTGCTGTGGATGCACCGTAGGGCATGGAACGGCAAGGACATGCCGATTGGCCGCATGGAGAACCTGAGGGTCGAGGACGGCAAGCTGATAGGTACGCCGGTATTCGACCAAGCCGACGACTTCGCCAAGCAGATAGAGAGCAAATGGGAAAACGGATTTTTGCGCATGGCTTCGGCCGGGCTGGAGCCACAGGAGACCAGCCCCGACCCGGCGCTTGTGTTGCCCGGGCAGACGCGCGAGACCGTGACCCGGTGCAAACTTGTAGAGGTCAGCATTGTGGATATTGGCAGCAATGACGACGCGCTGCAACTGTGCGGGGCAGACGCCAAGCTGCTGAAACTCGCCGCCGGAGAGGACAGCCCGGCGCTTCCGTTGCTGACGCTCGTAGACACTCCCGACACCCCGGAGGAAAAACCAATCGAAAACCCCAATAATAAAAAAGAGATGAACAAAGAACAGTTACAGCTCCTCGGACTTCCCGAGGGCGCGACAGACGAACAGATCACCGCCGCGCTGAACCTGATGAAAACAAAGGCCGACAGCGCCGACAGTCTGCAACTCGCAGCAGTGACGCAGACCGTGGACCAAGCAATCGCCGACCGCAAGATCCTTGCAGACCAGCGCGACCACTTTATCAAGTTAGGCAAGAGCGCCGGGGTGGAAATGCTGGCCGACACATTCAAGGCAATGCCGCAGCAGATGAAGCCAACCGACACAATCCAGCTCAGCAAAGAGACAGCCCCGACCCCCGGCGCAGGACAGGCCCCGGCCAAGACCTACAAGAAGCTCGGCGACGTCCCGGAAAGTGAACGCCTGCAACTCCGCAAGGAGCAGCCGCAGGAATATATGCGCCTCTACAAAGAGGAATACGGCCACGACTGCCCGCCCCTGAACTAATGACACCGGACAAACAAAACCAATAACAACACAAAGTAAAAATGACACCTTCAAAATTTATCAAGAGAGTGCTCGGCCTTGTCACTTGCATGGTTATGGCCGTAGCGTTCAATGCAGCCGCCGGGGCGACCTGTGCCGTGGCAATCGGCTGCGCTCCCGAAGCCGGAGCAATCGCCGGCAACGTTCTGGCCCTTGCAATGGGTCACGCCGCCCCCACCGGAGCGCTCCGCGCCGGAGTGCTGACCGAGATATGGACCGGCGAGATGATCAAAGCGTTTCGCACCGCTCCCGAGGCATTGGGGTGGATGCAGCGTATTCGCAGTTATAACCAGTATGTGAACCAAGATGTAATCCACTTTGTCGCAATCGGAGGCGACCCCGCCGTGCTTGTTGACAACACGACTTACCCCCTTGCAATCACAGCCCTGACCGACGCCGACAAGCCCATAAGCCTTAGCAAATTCAGCACCGAGGCCACCCCCGTGACCGATGACGAGCTGCACGCCCTGAGTTACGACAAAATGGCGAGTGTTCAGGAACGCCACCGCGACGCACTGCGCGAGAAAATCGCCCAGCGAGCCATCCACTCAATCGCGCCCGACAAGCAGGCCACCGATGTGCCCGTAATCAAGACCACCGGCGCGAGCGACGGCACCCGCAAGAAAATGACCTTTGCCGACCTGCTTACGCTCAAGCGCGAATTTGACAAAATGGGTATCCCCGGCAATGACCGCGTGCTGGTGCTCTGTTCCGACCATGTGAACGACCTGCTCGAGACCGAACAGAAATTCAAAGAGCACTACAACATCAACCAGACCGAGGGCAAGGTTTGCCGCCTGTATGGCTTCGACATATACGAATATGACGGCACACCCTACTACACCATGAGCACCGGGGTAAAACTCGCATGGGGTGCGCTCCCCAAGGCAACCGACGCGCGCGCCAGTGTGGCATTTTATGCCGGCCGCATGATGAAAGCCTACGGCTCCACGGTGTTCTATCACAGTGAGGCCAAAAACGACCCCCTCTACCACCGCAGCCTCGTGAACTTTGACCAGTACGGCATTTGTCTGCCCCTGAGCGAGACCAAGAGCCGCGCGGCAATTGTGAGCGCTCCGGCAGGTGCCTAAAACCGTATAAGCTGAATGACGACACTAAAACGAGGAAGCAGCGGCGCCGATGTCAAGACTTTGCAGGGTAAATTAAACCTTGCACAGGACGGAATTTTCGGCCCAATAACCGAGGAAGCCGTGCGCGACTTTCAGAAGCGCAAAGGGCTGACCGTCGACGGCATAGTGGGAGCCAAGACATGGGCCGCGCTGGGGGTGGTGACAGCACAGAAAAAGCGCACCATTACCGACATAATTCTGCACTGCACCGCCACGCCTGAGGGCAAGGCGGTGACAGTGGCAAGTATCAAGGCCGGACACCTTGCGCGAGGCTTCAAGGACATAGGCTATCACTATATTATAGACCTTGACGGCACAATCCACAAAGGGCGCGACGAGTCAATTATCGGGGCGCACTGCACCGGCTTCAACGCGCACAGCATAGGCATTTCCTATATTGGCGGCGTGGATAAGAACGGCAAGCCCAAGGACACGCGCACAGCGGCGCAAAAAGCGGCAATGGCGCGGCTTGTCAAGGAACTGCTCGGGAAATATCCCGGCGCCAAGGTGAAAGGCCACCGCGACTACTCGCCCGACCTGAACGGTAACGGCACGGTAGAGCCGTGGGAATGGATCAAGGCTTGCCCTTGCTTCGAGGTAAAAACTTGGCTCACCACAGTGGGCATTAAACAGTAACAGCATGAATGAGCGGCGAAATAATAACTATCATAGTGTCGGCGCTTGTTGCGGCGATAGCTACCCCGTTAGGGGCATGGGTAGGCCGTAAGCTGGAGCGCGCAAAATACCGTATTGAACTTGACACGCTGCGGGCCGAGATGAAAGACAAGCTCGCCGAGGTCAAGAGCCACGAGCTGGAGAACGTGCGCAAGGCTTCGGACATACTTATGGAGAGTATTGTTCCGCCGCTCAAAGCCGAAATAACGAATTTAAGAAATGATGTGCAGAGGCTTAACAGCGCGCTGGAGCGCATTTGGGGCTGTCCTCATGTTGACCGTTGCCCTGTCAAATACGAGCTGCTGCTCACACCGAAAGGCGGTGAGCGAGAGCCGGAGCGAGGCGACGGAACAGATGAGCACCACCCAACAAAGCGAAAGCCGGAGCGAGGAACAGCACGCGGCGACCCTGACGAGCCGGACGGAGCGGCAGGGGGAGACGGTGACGGAGATTGAGGTCTACGACACCACCCAGCCCACAGACAGCACCACAGGGCGCCCGCCTGTAAAAGCCCGGGTCAGACAGCGGCACAGCGAGAATGGCACAGAGGAAAGCCGAGCGACCGAAGCCAGACAGAGCAGCACAGCGACCGAGACGGAGAGCGCGGCCACTTACCAAGGCGGCACGCTTGACGAGGTGACAGTGACAGCCACGAAATCCCCGGGGCTGTGGGAGCGTCTGAAACAGGGCGCGGCGTGGGCCGTGGCAATAATGATCCTGACAGCAGCCGGGTATATAATTTATAAACTCAAAAAACGCAAAACGACATGAGCGACGAAACCAAAAATACAACCGCGCCGGAGGCACAGCCCGAACAGACGGCAGCCGCCGACGCACAGGCCGCCACCAAGAGCGAGCCCAAGGCTAAGGGTAAAAGCGACACCAAAGGAAAGGCCGAGCCAAAACCCAAAGCCAAGGCCGACACCGGCAACGCTCTGAAATCGGTAGGGCTTGACGCCTGCAAGCGCCACGGCATTGCCGAGGTGTGGGTGACAGCCGACGGGCAGAGCTTCCCGCAGTCAGGCGACGCCAAGGCACACGCGGCCAACCTTAACGACAAACAGATCCTAAACGTAAAAGCAGAATGAGCACGAGCCTGAACATATTACGCCAGAACGGCAACGTCCCCAAGACGTTGCAGGGCGAGGACCATATAAGCGGCATTATGGCGTATCTGCCAAGCACGGCGGTGCCCGACAGCTTCAAGACTGAGCGCGTGCAGCCGCTCAGCACCATAGAGGCAGCCGAAGCCGTAGGCATAACCGCCGAAGCTGCAAGCTGGGGGGTGCGTGTGCTGCACTACCACCTGAGCGAGATTTACAGGCTTAACCCCGCCGTAATTCTCTACGTCGGCATATTCGACAAGCCGGCGGCCGGCTACACATTTGCAGAGGTCAAGACCATGCAGAACTATGCAGGCGGCAAAATCCGACAGTTAGCCGTTTGGTGCGGCGATATGGAGCTGGTGGCCGATGACTTGACCAAATTACAGGGAAAAGCCGGGGAACTTGAAAGCGAGTGCAGCGAACTTGTTGTGCTTTATGCCCCCAAGGTTACCACTGTCCAGAATTTACCCGACAATCTGGCAGGTGAAAACAAATGCCGTGTGTCTGTTGTAATCGGTCAGGCCGGGAGCGGCGACGGAGCAGAACTTTACGAAGACGCGGCTAATGAGGACAAAGCGAGTGTCAGCGGTCTGGGCATAGTATTAGGACTATTGAGCCGCGCCAAGGTGCACCAGAGCATTGCATGGGTTAAAGAATTCCCCACCGGTGTGAGCGTCCCTGCTTTTGGTGATGGTACAAAATTGCGCGATCTTGACCGCGGGATTATTGACAAACTGGACAAAGGGCGCTATCTGTTCTTTGTGACGCACACGGGACAGGCCGGCAGCTACATGAACGACAGCCACAACATGGACGCAGCTATAAGCGACTACGCCGCAATCGAGAGCGTGCGCACTATGGACAAGGCCGTGCGAGGCATACGCACCTACATAATCCCCGAGCTGGCCGGTAACGTGTATGTGGACGCGGGCACCGGCAAACTGGCGAGCTACACGGTGGAGCATCTTAAAACGACCGCCAACCATGCCCTCGAGGACATGGAGCGCGCCGGAGAGTTGAGCGGCTGCCGCGTGGACATTGACACCGAGCAGGATATTTTAAGCACTGGCGAAGTGGAATTTGTAATCGGCAATGTGCCAGTAGGCGTAATGCGCCACGTGAAAGTAAAAATCGGGTTTGTAAAATCTGTGTAACCGATAAACCAGAGCAATACAATGGCAAATGTAATTAACAACGGCATACCCCTGATTAACGGTATGCTGTGCGGCTGGGCCGATATTGTTGTCCTCATTGGCGGCGTACCCATTACGGGCATTGTCGCGCTGGACTACAACGAAAGTCAGGTCGTGGAGAACAAATGGGGCGCGGGTCGCTTCCCGGTAGGGCGAGCCAAAGGCAGAATTTCCGCCGAGGGCAAAATCGTGCTTTACATGGAGGAAGTGCACGCGCTGGAGGCACAGGCACCCAACGGCCGCCTTCAGGACTTGCCACCATTCGACATTATCGTGCAGTATCTCCCGGACTCCGGCATAATCAAGACCGACAAGCTGAGGAACTGCCAATTCTCCGAGAACCCCCGCAAGTGGAAAGAGGGCGACACCGGGCAGGAGGTAGAACTTCCCCTCGTTATGTCGCATATTGAACGCAGCTAAAACCGCGGGCATAAACAAAAAGGGCCGTTAAGGGCTGAGGCTTTTAACGGCCACTTACAGTCAGTTAAACACCGATTAAACACCATTAAACGACATGGAAAAAGAAGACACAAAGGCAACCGCCCAGACTTTCGACGGCGGCGTAACTCCCGAACAGGTGGAAGCGTGGAAGCGCCAGCACCGCAAAGCCTACCGCATTGACATTGTGGACGGCGAGGACACCCATGTGGGCTATTTCAAGCGCCCAGACTTTGCCACAATCAAGGCAGTAACTAAGTTAGCCAAGAGCGACGAAGTGGAAGCCGGCAAAGTGATGTTTAACAACTGCTGGCTCGGTGGCAGCGAAGAGCTGCGCGAGGATGCTGTGCTGTTTATGGCAGTGCAGGCACAGCTCGCCAAGGTTCTTAACGGCTGCATGGGGTCGCTAAAAAACTTGTAGAGGCGCACACACTGGCGGAGTCTGACGACGAGGACGGCTTCGCCAAGGGGTGCGCCCTAATTCGGGCCAATCTGAATGTTAACGCCGATAATATAGAAACCGAGGAGGATTGGGCGGCACTCTACGCACAAGCAATTTGGCTGGAGAGCTGGCGCAATAAAAATAAAGCCGAGCTAATAGCACGGCTGTTCGGAGACGGAAAGAAGCGTTAACCCCATGGCATACCAGAGCCGGAATTTGGATTGTGCGGGTTGCTACCTTTGCCCTTGTTTGTAACCATAAACCAGAAAAAAGTGATAAACCCGACAACCCCGGCAACCAACATTCCCCAACAAACAATGTTAGCGAGGACTACAAAAATAATATGCAGAAAGTTGCTCATAATGTTACTTGTTTAACTTGCTACAAATATAACAAAAAAATCCGATATGGCAAGCGTATTTGATTATGTTTTTAATCTGAGCGGTAATTTCACGCAGAACATTACCGGCATGACAGACGCGACGGGGCGTTTTTCCGGCGCTCTGACCGGCACGACCGAAAAGATACAAAAGGTTGTGGCGGTGCTTGGCTCATTTGATTATTTCAGAAGCATAGTCCAAAACATGGCCGACGGATTAAATCAAGTAACTGCTGCGGGGGTAAAACTTGACAGCCAAATGCACGATCTAAGCGCCGTGGCCGGTGTGACCGGTGACGGGCTTAAACAGATTGAGACATTCGCCCGGGAGAGTGCCAAGACATTCGGCACCGATGCCAGCGTGGCCGTTGAGGGTTACAAACTTTTGCTCTCGCAGTTGAGTCCCGAACTGGGTAAATATCCGGAGGCACTGCGCAGCATGGGCGACTGCATACAGACCACAAGCAAGCTGATGAGAGGTGACGGCGTGGCCGCCGCGCAGGTGCTTACCACGGCGATGAACCAATACGGCGTAAGTCTGGAGGACCCGACCGCTGCGGGCGAGGAAATGGCGCGAATGATGAACGTAATGGCGGCCGCCGGACAGGCAGGATCCGCAGAGTTACCGGCGATCAGCGCGGCATTACAGCAGTGCGGTATGGCGGCAAAGGCGGCAAATGTGAGTTTTGAGGAAACCAACGCCGCAATCCAAGTGCTTGACAAAGCCGGCAAAAAGGCGAGTGAGGGCGGCGTTGCGCTCCGCAACGTACTGGGTCAGCTCAGCAAAGGCCGATTTGTAGAGAAGCAGGCAGCCGAGGAACTGCAAAAGGCAGGCATTGACGTGACGGCATTAGGCGACAACACCAAGAGCCTGAAAGAGCGGCTAGAAATGTTGAAGCCCATGCTTAACGACTCCGCGCTGCTGTCAAAATTCTTTGGTGTGGAAAACGCCAACGCCGCGCGCGCCCTTATCCAAGGCACCGACGCGCTGGAGGACTTCACAACAGCGGTGACAGGCACCAGCAGCGCCACCGACCAAGCCGCAATCGTAATGGAGAGCTACGCCGAGCGACAGGCGCGAGTTAACCAGAAAATTGAGGACTTCAAAATATCAATATTTCAGGCTACAGGTGATTTTACACTTTGGGCCGGTGCAATATCAAGTGCCGCCGTCCCAATAGCCCAATTATTGCCGTTATTGACTTTAATAGCCAAAGGCATAGGCTCAATTATCGCGCTAAACTGGGCAGGAATGTGGGCGACCGTTGTCGGCTGGGTGCGCTCTGCTGCTGTGAGCTTCGCGCTGATGAACGGCACACTATCGGCAACCAATATGATCTCACTTGGCTTTATAGGCAACATGGGGCGCGCCACCATTGCGCTTGTACGCTTTGCGACCGTCGGCCTGTTCAATGCCCTCAAAGGTCTGGGCGCGCTTGTGCTGTCATTTATAACAACCGGCACGGCTTCGGCCACATTCTCCGGCATAGCTTCAACGGCTTTCGGAGCATTTGCGACGGCAGCAGTAACAGCGTGCCGCGCCGTGGGTGTTGCAATTATGAATATCCCGATAGTTGGCTGGGTGGCCGCAGCTATTGCCGCCCTCATAGCCGTGGGAGCATACTTCTGGAACACTTCGGCCAAATTCCGCGCCGTGCTAAAAGGAACGTGGGCCGCTTTCAAAGCGATGTTCACAGGCATTAAAGAACTTGCCAAGCAAGTTTTTGGAGGCATTGGCGACCTGCTCAAAGCCTGTTTCAATCTGGACGCCGCCGGAATATCGGCAGCACTCAACAAGCTAAAATCCGGATTTTCGGACTACGGCAAACAGATAGGTCAGGCATTTAACGAGGCATACGATGCCGAGATGAGCGAGGCCGCCAAAAAGGAGGCCGCCGAAAAGAAAAAGGGAGGTGCAAAGACCACTTCCACAGCCACCCCGACCCTTGCCACCCCGACCGTAACCCCAACCGTTAACCCGACCGGCGGCACATTGTCGGCAGCCGGAAGCAGTGGAGGGGGTAAAGGCTCCGGTTCCGGAGATACCGGCGGCAAAATCAAAAATATCACGATAAGCATTGAAAAACTTATCGAAAATTTCACAATTCACACCGCGACAATGGGCGAAAGCATGGACCAGATGAAGGCCGCTGTGCTTGACACCCTTATGGGTGCGCTCAATGATACCCAATTAGCGACAGAATAACATGGCACTACAATTTCAAGCACCAAACAACCGCGGGTCATTCATACCCGTAGCCATAGACTTAGCCGCCGCGAGCTGGGGACAATATATGGCTAAAAACCTTGTGCGCTTCAAGCAGGGGCGTCAGGGCGAAGCTCCAAGCTGGGAGGGCCGTGGCAACGACATTACCACACACGAGGCCGGAGTTCCCATAACCGACAAAGGGTGGTGGGCAGGCCGGTGGGTACTCTGCGAGCTCACGCTGGAGCGGGAGGACGGCAGCCGCCTTACGCTGGCCGACGCGGTGGCCGCAGTGAGCCGAGAGAAGCGCATTGTGAGCACCGCGCTGACCGGTAGAGACGGCACGGTGAAAGAGTATATAAACGACGGTGACTGGGCGGTCAACATCGTTGTGGGCGTGCAGGCTGTGCGCGATGGAGTGATAGCCGACGAGTGGCCCGGTGACGAGGTGAGGGAACTGTGCAAATATTTGGACGAGCCGGGAGCCCTGAGGGTGCACAGTGCATTCCTTGATATATTCGGTATAACGCGGATTGTGATAAAAAGCCGGAGTGTGACACAGACCACGGAGCAGAACTACCAGGCCGTGAGCATAAGCGCAGTGAGCGATGAGGAATACGAGATTTACAGCAACGAATATGGCAAAGAGCGATGAAAGGACTTATTATAGACCGTGAGAGCGGCGACCTGCTGATAGAGCGTGGCGGCATAGCCATAGGCGACACCGAGGCTCAGACAGCCGAGGCCGTGATTATGGCCATGCGCGGTGAGTTCAAGGAATATCCGCTGCTTGGCGGCGAGGCCGCGCGGCAGTTGGCCGGCTCCGGCGATGTGATGTGGGGCGGCGAGGTCAGGAAGATGCTCAAAGCCTGCGGCGTGGAGTGCGACAAAGTGACAGTAACCCCCGATGGGATAATCGAGATAATATGAAAACGACGGCAAAGGATAGGCAGACACTGGCCGACATAGGCCTGATCTGTGGCGGCACGTTTGCCGAGGGGCTGGAGACAGCGATACGGAATGGACTCAGTGCGAGCGCGGAGCTGGCCGACGGCCAGGAACTGGAAACCGCAGAAGCGACGGGAGGCGCGGAGAACCGGACAATCAGACGCTATGCAGTGGAAAGAGTGGATCCGGCGACCGAGGCGAGCGATGAGGACCGGGCGGCGTGCCCTTACGGCGGCATAGGCTACATGGGCATTGAGATAGATTTTATAGTATCATAAACAAAACAAAAATGCGAACTATACAGGAAATAAAAAGCGATATGGCCGCCGAGTGGATGCGCAATGAGGCGGTGCAGGAACGCTACGGTTTAGCGTCCGGGGCGAGCTTCGGCGACCACTTCGGGCCGGCGAGTGTGGAAAATATGATGCTGTATGTGATGGCCGCTTGCGCATGGACCGTCGAGCGTCTGCTGGGCGAGCACCGGGCGGAGGTAACGGAACAGATAGAGGCCATAATCCCACACCGCCCGAAATGGTACCGTGACAAGGTGCTTCACTTTATGGAGGGTAAGGAGCTGAAAGAGGACAGCGACGAATATGACACCGCCGGAATGAGCGAGAGCGAGATCGAGCGGGCACGGGTGGTGAAGCACGCCGTGGCCGTTGAGAGCCGCGACGCCAGCCTGCTTACAATCAAAGTGGCCGGAGAAAGTGGGGGCAAGCGTGGCCCGCTCAGCGCGGAGCTGGAAAGGTCGCTGAAAGCCTACATAGCCGAGATAAAAGACGCAGGGGTAAGAACCGCACTTGTAAACATGTTACCCGACACATTCAACTGCGAGGTGGATGTGTATTACAACGCGATGTTACAGCCGGAGGCGGTGCGTGCCGAGTGTGCGACAGCCATAACGGAATATATCGAAAATTTGCCGTTCAATGGCGAATACACCAACATGGCTCTCGTTGACCGGCTGCAAACCGTGTCGGGCGTGAGAGTGGTAGAGATGAAGCATAGCACTGCGCGGGCAGCCAACGAGTCGACGCTGACAGAGATAGACGCGAGGATAACACCGGCAGCCGGATATTTCACGCCGGGAGTGATAACGGTAAACATGAAAGCGTACAATGAGCAGGCCGGATGACATATACGCCGTGAACATGAAGCGGCTGGCGTTGCTGTTGCTTCCGACGTTCTGGCGCAAGCCCCTGATCGGCGGCCTAATCTATGCCGGGGTGAGCGCATTGGGTCGCCAGCTGGGCGAGCTGCGCGAATACCGGAAAGAAACTGGGTACAGACTGGAGCACAGCGGCCAGGTGTGTAAACTGCGCGGAGTACTTAACGATGAGTTTGACCCCGAGCTGCGCCGCATAAGGGTGGAGGACAGCGAGAGCGCGACCCTTAGCGAGACGAGCCGTATATGGAAGCGCGAAAAAGAACGATGGGCGATAGTACCGACGCGCGGGCGCGGAGCGTTGACAATCCACCGCGAGGGTTACGCAGGAACGAGCGGCTACGACTTTTGGTTGACTGTTCCGGCGGAGCTCAGGAGCGCGGAGACTGAGACACGGCTGCGTGCTATGACAGATATTTACAAACTGGCGTCGAAACGTTACGCCATAAACTACCAATAACGATATGGACAAGATAACAGGCAATTTTCTGAGCCAGGCCAATAAGGATTTTCCGCTGGACTGCGAGACGCTGGAGTATTTGCAGAACCTGGCGGCTCTGGCGGCAGCTCTGGGTAACATAGGCGGCGACAAGATAGTCATAAGCGGCTGCGCGGCCAACAGCGAGGGCACACGGCGCGGTGAGGGTTATGTCTTTCTGCGTACCAAGGATCACCCCGAGGGCGAGGTGCTCAGATGGGAGGGCGGGCCGACCACAAGCGGCATGTACCTGAAACAGGAGGCAATCGGTGTGACGGCAAACAACGTGGAATATCCCAAGGCATACACGCGCCGGACGCTCGCCCCCGGCATAGGCGCGGAAAACTATAAATGGGAGGACTTCTCCGAGATAAAGAGCATCCGGGAACTGATGGACGAGAACACCAAGCTCCGCAATGAGATTACAAGTATGCAGGGCACCCCGCTTGGCATAGTGGAGATGTGGGCCGGGTCAACAGTCCCGAATGGTTATGTATTGTGCGACGGTCGCACAATGAGCACAACGGAATACCCAGAACTATTCAAGGCATTGGGAACAACGTTCAACACCGCGATAAGTGCAAACGGCAGCAAGTACACAACCCCGGGCGGCCAATTTCGTGTGCCCGACCTGCGGGGACGTTTTGTGGTTGGACAGCATGACAGTGATAACGACTATAAGATATCCGGCAACGGTGGCGGTGTGAAAACGGTTACGCTGACAGCCGAGCAAACGCCGTCACACAGTCACGATGTGAAAGACTACATGCTGATTCCGCACGGAACCGGTGAATGTCGCACAGGAACCTGGAAAGTTGGAGGCGTAGACCGGGAGGTAGGCTGGGACACTCTGAGCGGCCACCCCAAACGCTCACAGACAGACGGTGACAAGCGCGACCAGGTACAATGGATCAAGCACCCGAGTGAGAAAACCGGAGGAAGTGAGTCCCACGAAAACCGACCGCCCTACTATGTGCTCGCCTACATTATGCGAACTAAATAAAAATAAAGAAAATGGCAATAACGACAATAGAGCAGCTCAAACAGTGGTTTCGCAAAGGCCTTTATCCGACACAGGCCCAATTCTGGGCGTGGCTTGACAGCTACCGACATAAAAGCGAAAGTGTACCAATGTCTGAGGTGTCCGGACTTACCGGTGTACTCAATAACAAATATGAAAAGAGCGAGGCTCAGAGCCTTGAACGTGCGGTAAATTCGGCTGTTAAGGGAATGGAATATATTCAAACAGAAATGGAGGATATGCGCGAAAAGATGCAGGAACTGCGCGACACACTGACTGACCGCAGTTATACGCTTGACTTCGGCGACCGTGGAACGACGATGCAGGATGTGAACATGGAGGCCGAGGAAGTCAAGATTATGGAGGTGCGCACGTTCAACGTGGCGCGGCTTCTGGTGACTTGTGGCGAGCTTGTGAGGGTGGAGGTTGACCCGGAGGACACGGAGTCCATAAAGATAGCGAGCGGAAGCCTTGCGACGTGGGAGATAGAGCGCGAGGCCGACGGTGTGCCGGCAGCCGTGGGCATAAGGTGCAGACGCACCGGTGAGCGTGCCAACGATGAGGAATTAAAACAGGATTAAACGACCGATAAAGAAATATTCAACCGATATGGAGATAAAAATCACAGATGGCGTGAGCTGGCAGACAGAGCCGGGCGCGCAGCAGAGCGAGGCCGCGCGGGAGTGGCTGAGGACAGAGATTTACGGACGGCTTGCGATGAACACAGGGGAAACGGACCGGGTGATCCCGACCGTTGACCGCTGGGGCCGTCCGCTCGAGTGGGTGGTGGAGGGCGTCACGTGGCGCGCCACGGTAAGGCGCGAGTATGTGGACGCGCAGCGGCCCACATGGGCGAGGAAGCGCGACACCGTGACCGTAGAGGTGAAAGGGGGTGAGGTATGAAACCGTACCGCTGGAGAACGAGAAACGACAGCTATGTGTATGTTGACTCGCTGACAGGTGACGATCTGACGGGCAAAGGCACCCAGGCGAGCCCGTACAAGAGCCTTGGCAAAGCATACCGCGGACGTAGCAGCGCACCCGGCACGATAGTTTGCCGCGGGCGTTTCTGCGAGGACATGGCCGACGGCAACCACTCGACGATGATACGCGGTGACTATATGGGCGCGGCGACATTCGACGGCGAGGACACTTACATAATCTACGGCTTCGGCCATGTCAATATGATGATAGAGAACTGCGCCCCGGCCACCTATGACCTTGTCGTGCATACCGGCTCCTGGTTGCTTGCCGGTGTCGGCCGTGCTCTCAACGCGGGCCATGTGGGCGTTGCTACCCTTGCCTTCGGGGTCGCGGGCTCGTCTGCATTAGTGGGCAAGTCGCCATTGTATATGGGCTGCATAGGCGGCAAGACCGCCGTTTCGTATTTGGGAGTCTGGAAGCCGAAAATATCGGGCACACAAAAAATGTGGTATGGCGGCAACGGTAATGTTACCCATGTAAGCGTGTATGATGTGCCCTTGGAACTGAGGACGAGAGCGCAAGAAAACGCGAGGCGCAAGTTCACCGCGAGCCTTTTCGCGAAATGCGACTTTTTCGCGGATGAACCGCTGACGTTTGAAGAGTGCATTTTTGCCGCTGACTGCCAGTGGTACATGAGCGACGGCGACATGCTGGACCAGGAGGGGACGAGCGGCCAGGAGAGGCTCGACCTTTTGCTGGGCGAGATGTCTGCGCGCGACATACCGGAGGAGAAGCAACCGAAATTCATAAACTGCGTTTTCAGCTCGCAGACAAGCGCGGAACTGATGAACGACCCGGAGAACGGCGACCTGACTCTGAGGACGGACAGCGAGGCCGTAAGAGCCGAGCGGCGATACTTCGGAGCGTATGCCCCGGCCTTGAATGTGCCTATCCTGGAGGACAGCACAGGACGACCCGGAACGTGGGACGAGAACAGCGCCAACGGCATACTTTGCGTGAGCGGCGGCGCAATCTGCATAGACGAGAGCAGCAGCGACACGGCGGGGTCGATAGTCAGCAAAGTGGTGAGGATAGACACGGCTAAAATGTCGATCACCGCCATATTGTCAAAATTTGCCACGAAGTGGGGTACGCACGGGGTACATCTGTCGGATGGTGTCGTTCTCGGTGCAAGCTATAGCCCTGGAGATATTCTCCCCATTGGTTGTTATGTGGCAAAGGGGGACGTTGTGTACAAAAACACGAATTACCCGGAGGGAACCACCGTGGCCGTGCAGGAAGAAAACACTTCCTTTCTCAATGACGCGGTGGGCTCGGCTTCGGCCACACTTGTAGAAATACTGGACCCGAACATTACGGATGTGTGCTATCTTCGCAGTACTCCGGCCATATTCTCCATGATAAAGGCCGCTGACGGGCTGCAAAGGGGTGGGGTGTACCTGAACTATGGAACAAAACCCATACAGTACCGCGGGCGCACGATAGCCCCGGGCGAGAGTTTCGTGGCTGTCAACAATACCGACAAATTCACGCCGCCGGCGGGCAGCGCGTCGTATCAAATCGGCGTTATGTTCGATGACACGCGTGTACCGGGCCAGGAGTGGATCCCAGCACAATTTTTCGGGGAATATTTCGTTTATAAGGACAGCGGCGTAATCCAGCTTGACGATGAGGGCAAACCCATTTCGTCGGGCAATTATCTGTCTTTCCAACCCAAGTCACAAGGCGGCTACTCCGATGTGCTCCGCAAAAGCGTAATGAGCGAGCGTTACTGTCAATTCAAAATCATTGCAAGCAAACTATGACAACAATAATAACATCATTCTCTGTAAGGGCCGCGCCGGTGCATGAGACAGGCCGCGACAGCGCGGCGATTCGCAGTTTTTGCGTGCATTTACAGGAACGCCATGATATGACCGGCACTGACATTGTGGCCGAGCGTTTCAACGCCGGGGTGCAGATCCGGCACTTGCCTGAGGGCGAGCCGGAGGCCGTAAGGTCTTTTTCTGTGATGCCCTCAGGCTACGACATTGCAGGCACTCCGACCCCGGAGCATGAGGCGGTCGAAACCGACGTGCTACGCTATCACGCGAACGGATAAAGATAAACAAGGCTGTGGGGCTTTGCGGCTCCGGGTTGCTTGCCGGTGTCGGCCGTGCTAACAACGCGGGCAATGTGGGCAATGCTAACAATGCCTACGGGGTCGCGGGCTCAAATACTTCGATAAAAATCTTGCGGGCCCCACAGTCTTAGCCGACATAACCAAACGGCTGAACATTAACAAAGGGACGTGCTTGTGAGTAGGGCGACCGAAAATTGGCACAAGAGAAGCAGACCGGATGAAACGGACGGGTAATCTGTGGC
>CAJTRC010000022.1 GCA_910578365.1 uncultured Muribaculaceae bacterium | reverse complement strand
CTTTTACTTTGCTGAAAATTTCTATTTGCATACCTCTAATATATCTATTTTCAGCAATATATGCAATATCTGAAAGTTTATTTCACATAATCAGGTGAATTTTTGACTGAATTTGAGTTAAATCTCATGCGCCAGCCCTGATATATAATAGGAATATGTAGGAATATCAAGGCACGGCGGACTCAGATTCATTAACCGGATGCTGAAACAGTAGCGGATTTATCCACCCCACCTTTTTAGATTTTTAGATTAGTCCATAATATTTGGTGCAATAGGCGCTTTTTTGTAATTTAGCAGAATGAAAAAATACAGTCTGAGCGCGATACTTCTGATGCCGTTGCTGCTGGCATGCGGAAGCGCACACCAAACAGAGCAGCAAGAATCGTTTACCTCCTATGTCGACCCCATGATAGGCAGCGGTGGCCACGGCCATGTATTTGTAGGAGCCAATGTGCCATTCGGCATGGTACAGCTCGGACCGTCGCAGCGTGTCAAAGGCTGGGACTGGTGTTCGGGCTACCACTACTCCGACTCTACCATTCTTGGCTTCAGCCATACTCACCTGAGCGGTACCGGCATAGGCGACCTGGGAGATGTGCTGTTGCTGCCCTCGACACAGCCCGGCGATACGGCAAGCCGCTTCAGCCATGCCAATGAAAGCTGTCGCCCCGGTTACTACAAAGTGAAACTCGATGACTCCGGCGTGCTGGCCGAATTAACCGCCACTCCCCGTACAGGTATGCACCGGTACAGCTATCCCGCCGGCAGCGACTCGGCATATCTGCGGCTCGACCTGAACTACGGTATAGGCTGGGACCGCCCGACCGAAGTACGCATCACCGAGGAGAACGACAGCACCGTCACCGGCTTCCGATACTCTACCGGATGGGCCCGTGACCAGAAAATTTACTTTGCCATGCGATTCTCGCAGCCCATGGCACGGTGCAGTGTCGACAGCGCTACGGCCACTATCGCATTTGCATCCACCGGCGCGCCGCTGCTGGTAAAGTGCGGACTATCGCCCAATAGCGAAAAGAATGCCCTGGCCAATCTCGAGGCCGAGAATCCGGGCTGGGACTTCGATGCCGTGGCTGCCGATGCCGACAGCAGCTGGAATAGCCAACTTGCCAAGGTAAAGCTAAGCGGAGGCTCGGATGCCGACCGTCGTAAATTTTACACCGCCCTGTACCATACCATGTTCGCTCCGGCATTGTTCAGCGACTGCGGCCGGCCCGACGAATATACCATATTCTCGCTCTGGGACACCTACCGCGCCGCTCATCCGCTGTCAACACTTATACATCCGCAGCTGCAGGCGGCCTATGCCCGAACTTTCATAAACATATTCAATAAGCAGGGCAAATTGCCTGTGTGGCATCTGCACGGCAACGAAACAGACTGCATGATAGGCAACCCCGGCGTGATTGTGCTGGCCGACCTGCTGCTGAAAGGTTACGTAGCCGATACTCTGGCGGCATACGAGGCAATGAAGGCTTCGTGCATGCTCGACGAGCGTTCGCTCGCCGCTCTCAAGCAGTACGGCTATATACCATACGACAGCCCCGGCGGCGACGAATCGGTGGCCAAAGGTCTTGAATATGCGGTGGCCGACGATGCAGTGGCACGTGTGGCCGAACGGCTGGGCATGACCGACGACGCACGATACTTCGGCGAGCGCGGACAAGCCTATAAACGATATTTCGACTCTACAACCGGCTTTATGCGCGGCCGCGACATCAAGGGCGACTTCCGCCCCGAACCCTTCGACCCATTCTCGGCAAGTCATCGCGCCAACGACTACTGCGAGGGAAACGGCTGGCAGTATATATGGATGGTGCCTCAGGACCCCAACGGCCTGATTGAACTATTTGGCTCAACCGAAAACTTTGTGACCAAACTCGACTCGCTTTTTGTAGTCGAAGGCAGTCTGGGCGAGTCGGCGTCGCCCGACATCAGCGGTCTGATAGGCCAGTATGCCCATGGCAACGAGCCCGGACATCACACCGTGTACCTCTACAACTATGCCGGCCAATCCGAAAAGGCTGCGCCGCTACTGCGCCGCATCATGAACGAGATGTACACTACCGAGCCCGACGGCCTCTGCGGCAACGAAGACGTAGGTCAGATGTCGGCATGGTTTGTGCTTTCGGCTATGGGCATATATCAGGTTGAGCCTGCCGGAGGAGCCTTTGTATTCGGCTCGCCGCTGTTCGACAGCGCAAGCATTGAGGTGGGCGACGGTCGTACATTTGAAATCCGTGCCAACGGCAACTCGCCCGAGAATATCTACATACAGAGCGCCCGCCTCAACGGCAAACCTTACGACAAAGACTATATCGATTTCGAAACAATACGCCGTGGCGGAGTTCTCGAGTTTGAAATGGGCCCGCAACCTGCCGGTAAGGCATCGGAATAAGACAACCGTAACTCAGAACTGTGTCTGCGCCCTCAGCCAGATACCCCTTGCGAGGTTTCAGAGCCGGTTCCGCATAACAAAAAAATGGAGTGTAACTCAATGAGCTACACTCCATTTTTTATAGTTGGCCGGTGGACTTACTTCACTTCCTCGAAGTCTACGTCGGTAACATGGTCGTCAGGACCGTTGCCGGATGCTCCTGCACCGGGGTTGGCCTGGCCTGCACCCGGGTTCTGTGCCTGCTGCTGGGCATTGAGAATGTCCTGCTGGGCAGCGCCGAAGGTTGTCTCGATATCCTTGATGGCAGCGTCAATGCCTGCGATATCCTGAGCCCTGTGTGCCTCTTTAAGGCGTGCCACGGCAGTTTCGATAGCGCTCTTCTTGTCGGCGGGAATCTTGTCGCCGAGTTCGCTCAGCTGCTTTTCGGTCTGGAATATGATGGCATCGGCCTGGTTGAGCTTGTCGATGCGCTCTTTTTCCTTGGCGTCGGCTGCCGCGTTGGCTGCTGCTTCGTCTTTCATACGCTTGATTTCGGCGTCGGTCAGACCGCTCGATGCTTCGATGCGGATGCTCTGTTCCTTGCCAGTGGCTTTGTCCTTGGCAGATACGTTGAGGATGCCGTTGGCGTCTATTTCGAATGTAACCTCAATCTGAGGAATACCGCGAGGTGCGGGAGCGATGCCGTCGAGGTGGAATTTACCCAGGAGTTTGTCGTCCTTTGCCATTGGGCGTTCGCCTTGGAGAACGTTGATTTCAACCGAAGGCTGGTTGTCGGCTGCGGTCGAGAATGTTTCGCTCTTGCGGGTAGGAATGGTGGTGTTGGCCTCGATAAGTTTGGTCATCACGCCGCCGAGGGTTTCGATACCTACCGACAGAGGCACAACGTCGAGCAGAAGTACGTCCTTGACGTCGCCCGACAGTACGCCGCCCTGGATGGCTGCGCCTACGGCTACCACTTCGTCGGGGTTCACGCCCTTCGACGGAGCTTTGCCGAAGAATTTTTCAACTACCTGCTGGATGGCGGGAATACGGGTTGAACCACCCACGAGGATAACTTCGTCGATGTCCGATGCTTTCAGGCCGGCGTCGCGCAGTGCGTCTTCACAGGGCTTGAGGGTAGCGTTGATAAGGCGGTCGGCGAGCTGCTCGAATTTGGCGCGGGTGAGGGTCTTCACAAGGTGCTTTGGAATACCGTTCACGGGCATGATGTACGGCAGGTTGATTTCGGTGGAAGTGGTGCTGGAAAGCTCGATTTTTGCTTTTTCGGCAGCTTCTTTCAGACGCTGGAGCGCCATGGGGTCCTGACGCAGGTCGACACCTTCTTCGCGCAGGAATTCCTCTGCCAGCCAGTCGATGATTACGTGGTCGAAGTCGTCACCGCCCAGATGGGTATCGCCGTTGGTCGATTTTACTTCGAATACGCCGTCGCCCAGTTCGAGAATCGAGATATCGAAAGTACCGCCGCCGAGGTCGAATACGGCGATTTTCTGGTCCTTGTTGGTTTTGTCGAGGCCGTATGCAAGAGCGGCTGCGGTGGGTTCGTTGACGATACGTTTTACGGTAAGGCCTGCGATTTCACCGGCTTCCTTGGTGGCCTGGCGCTGCGAGTCGTTGAAGTATGCGGGCACGGTTATCACGGCCTCGCTTACGCTCTGGCCCAGATAGTCTTCGGCGGTCTTCTTCATTTTCTGAAGAATCATGGCCGAGATTTCTTGCGGAGTGTATTCGCGACCGTCGATGTCGATACGCGGAGTATTGTTGTCGCCGCGGACTACCTTGTAAGGTACGCGGTCGATTTCATTCTTTATCTGATCGTAGGTTTCACCCATGAAACGCTTGATGGAGTATATAGTACGTTTGGGGTTGGTGATGGCCTGACGTTTGGCGGGGTCGCCCACTTTGCGTTCGCCACCGTCGACGAATGCAACTACAGACGGTGTTGTGTTGCGGCCTTCGCTGTTAGGAATTACAACGGGGTCGTTGCCTTCGAGAACTGCGACACACGAGTTGGTTGTGCCTAAGTCGATACCGATTATTTTTCCCATGATTGTATAAGTTTTTATTTTGTTTATATTTTTGTTTTCTTATTTGGCTTTGTTTGTACGATAATAAAACAAATCCTGTGCCAAAAAGGTTGTAAAATGTTTATTGTTGCGAATTTCAGTGTGTTAGAACTGACATGACACTCTGTCATAATGGCAGAAATGAGTCACTGTGCGCAGTGAAATTTATATCGTACGGGGTCCCCGGAGTACTGACAGAGTTATTATTTAATTGGGTATCGTTCCTTTTATGGTAGCTTGAGGCGTATGATTTGCGTCACTCCGTGCGTTATGCAGCAGGCCCATAGCTTCTACGTGGGAGTAGAAAGCTATGGGCCTGTGGTTTATTAGGGCAATGCGACTGTTAATAACCGAAAATCTGTTCGGGGGTGAGCATCACCACACGGCCGAGTTTCGACAGCGCGTCAAGGTCGATATCGTCGGTGTCGCCAAGTATGCAGTAGTAATATTGGCGTCCGGCTACGTTCTGTTGCTGGAATTTCACCACATCGTCGAGGGTTAGTGATGGTAGAGCTTCGAAGGTGTCACGACGGGTGTCGTGGTCGTCGCCCATGTTTAGGGCGTCGATGTAGTTCCAGGCAATGTCGTCTTTGATGATGCGTTCGGTGCGGATGCGGGCGTCAAGTCCCTTCTTGGCCAGGTCGAAGGCCGACTGGCTCTGCGGCATCCGGTTGATGATTTCGTTGAATGCAGCCACGGCATCGTTCATCTTGTCGTTCTGAGTGGCGATGAAGGCGCTGTAGGTGTAGGGGCGGTAGCTGTAGCCGGGGAGGCTGTAGCCTGCCCATGCGCTGTAGGCCAGCGAACGGCTCTCGCGCATTTCCTGGAATACTATGGCGTTCATCGAGCCGCCGAAGTAATCGTTATAGAGCTGTCGCAGCGGTTCGTGGAGCTGGCCGTACATTTCGTTTTTGTTGGAGAACATGCGCATGTACAGCTGCTTGGCAGGGTAGGGAGCCACGTATATTACGGTTTCTTCAGGCTCGGCGAGTTTATAGCGGTCCACGCGCTCTACTTTCTGCAGCTTGGCCGGAGTGCGGTGCAGGGTGTTGATGTTGTCGACTACATCTTTGCCGCTGTGTTTGCCGTAGTATATGGCGCGGTGCTGCTTGTGGTTGAGCGCGGCTATGGCCTTGGTGAGTTCGGTGGGGTTGATTTTTGCCAGGCGTCCCGAGGTTAATGCGTCGGTTCTGGGGTTGTGTTCGCCGTAGAACATGTAGGAGGTCAGGGCCGAGAAGTTGGAGCTCTGGTTTGACTTTGCATTAGTTTCATCTTGGGCCATTCGCTCTACCAGGGCGTTGTATGCTTCGGTGTCGACCTGTGCGTCTGCGAGTACTTCTTCCATCAGAGCCATGGCTGCGGGCATGTTTTCGCTAAGGCCTGTCAGAGTCACGTAGCTGCGGTCTGCACCTATGTTTATGCTGTACGAGCAGGCGAGGTTATAGAATTCGTCCTTTATCTGCTGTGCGTTTTTGGTCGCTGTGCCAAGGAATGTGATGTAGCTCGATGCGGGTACGAGCAAGGGGTCGTTGTTGCTGCCGTAGTCGTACACGTAGGTGAGGCGGAACATGTCGTTGGTGATGTTCCGGGTGTACAGCAGTTCGATGTCGTTTTTGGCGCTGAGGCGGGTGAGGTCTTTGTCGTAGTCAACAAACACCGGTTCAATCGGCTCGACTTTTGAGTTCTGTATTTCCTGCAGGAATTTGCTGGAGGCGTCGCGGTTCATGGCTATGGGTGTGAGTTGCGGCTTGGCCAGCTTGAGCTCGTTGGGGTCGTCGCCCTGGCGTTTGTAGATGGCAGCGTAGTTATTGTCGCCGAAGTATTTGTTGGCCACGCGAACTACATCGTCCTTGGTTATTTTTTCGAGGCGTCCGAGCTGAGCTACAACATCGGCCCAGTCCTGACCGTTCACAAAGGCATCGACGTAGTAGTTGGCGCGCGAGCGGTTGCTTTCGTACGACTTCTGCAGGTTGAGCCGGGTGTTGTTGATGATTGCCGGAATGAGTTTGTCGGAGAAGTCGCCATTGCGCAGTTTTGTTATTTCTTCGAGCAGAATGGCGCGGACGTCGTCGAGAGTCTGTCCGCCCTTGGGCAGGCCTATCATCAGGAATGCGCCCTGGTCGGCCATGCTGTACAGGCCGGAGCCAACGCCGAGGGTGCGCTGGGGCAGTTCGACGTCAACGTCGAGAAGGCCGGTATGGCCGTTGGACATCACTTCGCTGAGTATCTGCAGCACTTCGGTGTCTTCGTGTGCGGCTGCGGGTATGCGCCATGCCAGGTAGATGCGTTCGGCTTCTTTGCCGAGTACTTCTACTTCGATGGGGCTGGTAATTGGCTGCTCGGAGGTGAACTGCAGTACTGGCAGAGATGGGTTGGGCTTGAGATGGCCGAAGTATTTTTCGATTATGTCTACCATGTAGTCGGGGTCGAAGTCGCCGCTGACACAGATGGCCATATTGTTAGGCACATACCATTGTTTATGGTAGTTCTTTACGTTGGTAATCGAGGGATTCTTGAGGTTTTCCTGAGTGCCGAGTACGGTCTGAGTGCCGTAGGGGTGGTGGGGGAAGAGTGTGGCAAGCATGCGCTCCGACATCTTGCGGTTGTCCTGGGTCAGCGACATGTTCTTTTCTTCGTAGATGGTTTCGAGTTCGGTATGGAAGCCTCGGATTACAGGGTGTTCGAAGCGGTCGGCCTGTATGCGTGCCCAGTTCTCGATTTGGTTGGAGGGTATGTTTTCGACATAGCATGTTACGTCGTAGCTGGTGTAGGCGTTGGTGCCGTTGGCGCCGATTGCCGACATGAGCTTGTCGTATTCGTTGGGGATTGCTATGAGCGAGGCCTGGTAGCTTATGGAGTCGATTTCGTGGTATATGGCCGCGCGGGTGGTGGAGTCGGTGGTATGGCGATAGGTTTCGAACAGTTGTTCTATCCGGTCCAGCAGGGGTTTTTCGGCAGCGTAGTCGGTGGTGCCGAATTGTTCGGAGCCCTTGAACATAAGGTGTTCGAAGTAGTGAGCCAGACCGGTGGTTTCGGCAGGGTCGTTCTTGCCTCCGACGCGCACGGCGATGTAGGTCTGGATACGGGGTTCGTCTTTGTTTACCGACATGAATAGTTTCAGACCGTTGGGCAGGGTGTAAATTTTTGTGTTCAGCGGGTCGCCTTCGACGCTGCGGAACTCATGTCGTGCCGCAAATGCACCGTTGCTTGCAAGCAGTATCGATACGATGGCGGCCAGGCGCAGTCTTGATGCTTTCATAAGTTTAACTGGTTTAGGAAGTGAAACGGCGGTCAGAGGCCGAGACCTCTGGCCGCCATGTGAGATAGCTCAGTGATTGAATCAGTATTCGTCCCAGCTGCGGATTTCGATTTCGTCGAGTGTCATCGAAGTGAACGCGCGTATGAAGGCCGAGGCCAGGCGTGCGTTGGTGAGCAGCGGAATGTTCAGGTCGATTGCCGCACGGCGAATCTTGTAGCCGTTGGTAAGTTCGGCGGTGGTAAGATTCTTGGGTATGTTCACTACCATGTCGATGCTGTGGTTGTGCAACAGTTCGAGTGCCTGCGGCTGCATGTCGGGCTGTGAGGGCCAGTACACGCGTATGGCAGGTATGCCGTTGTCGTTGAGGAACTGGAATGTTCCGCCGGTGGCATATATGGTGTAGCCGTTGTTGTGCAAACGGTGTGCGGCGTCGAGCATGTCGGCTTTCTGCTTGGGGGTGCCTGTGCTCAGCAGCACGCTCTTGGCCGGAATGCGCTGGCCTACTGCGAGCATCGACTTGAGTATGGCCTCGGAGGTGTCGATGCCTATGCAGCCTACCTCGCCGGTCGATGCCATGTCGACGCCGAGTACGGGGTCGGCGCCCTGCAGACGCGAGAAGCTGAACTGCGAAGCTTTTATGCCTACGTAGTCGAGGTCGAAGGCGCTTTTGTTGGGCTTTTCTACCGGCAGGCCCATCATTACTCGTGTGGCAAGGTCGATAAAGTTGATTTTCAGTACTTTCGACACAAACGGGAATGAGCGCGAGGCACGCAGGTTACATTCTATTACCTTGATGTCGTTGTCCTTGGCCAGATACTGGATGTTGAACGGACCGCTGATGTTCAGCGCCTTGGCTATGCGTGCGCTTACTTTTTTGATGCGGCGCATGGTTTCGACATATAGTTTCTGCGGCGGGAACTGTATGGTGGCGTCGCCGGAGTGTACGCCGGCGAACTCTATGTGCTCCGATATGGCGTAAGCCACGATTTCGCCGTTCTGAGCCACGGCGTCCATTTCGATTTCCTTGGCGTTTTGGATAAATTCGGTCACCACTACAGGGTGCTGCTTCGATACGTTGGCAGCCAGGCGCAGGAATCGTACAAGCTCGTCGTTGTTTGAGCATACGTTCATTGCTGCGCCGGAGAGTACGTAGCTGGGGCGTACCAGTACCGGGAAGCCGACTTCGGCCACGAATTCGTTGATGTCGTCGAGGCTGGTGAGCTCGCGCCAGCGCGGCTGGTCGATGCCAAGTTCGTCGAGCATGGCCGAGAATTTGTGGCGGTCTTCGGCGTTGTCGATGCTCTTGGCGGTGGTGCCGAGTATGTTCACGCCCTGCTGGTCGAGGCGGGTGGCGAGGTTGTTTGGAATCTGGCCGCCCACCGACAGTATGGTGCCGTGGGGCTGCTCCAAATCGAGGATGTCCATCACGCGCTCGAATGTGAGTTCGTCGAAGTAAAGGCGGTCGCACATGTCGTAGTCGGTCGACACTGTTTCGGGGTTGTAGTTAATCATCACCGAGCGCCAGCCTTGCTGTTTCACTGTCATAAGGGCGTTGACCGAACACCAGTCGAATTCCACGCTGGAGCCGATGCGGTATGCGCCTGAACCGAGTACTACAATCGAGCGGTGGTCGTGCAGGTAGGTGACATCGTTCTCGCTGCCGTTATATGTAAGGTACAGATAGTTGGTCTTGGCGGGATACTCGGCTGCGAGAGTGTCGATTTGCTTTACTACCGGCACAATGCCGAGTTTTTTGCGCAGGGCGCGCACGTGCAGGTTGGCTTCTTCGGCGTTGGTCATGCGCTCTTTGAGTACCGAGCGTGCCACCTGGAAGTCGCTGAAGCCTTGCTGCTTGGCCTGGCGCAGCAGAGGGGTGGGGATGCTTTCGAAACTGTCGTAGCCGGCGAGTTCGTCTGCGGTATCGAGTATGTTGCGTAGTTTGTAGAGGAACCAGCGGTCGATTTTGGTCAGCTCGTGTATGCGGTCCACGCTGTAGCCCTGGGTCATAGCCTTGGCTATTACGAATATGCGCTTGTCGGTGGGTGCTACAAGGGCTTTGTCTACATCGGGTATGTTTATGTCTTTGTTTTCAACGAAGCCGTGCATGCCCTGGCCTATCATGCGCAGGCCTTTCTGGATGGCTTCCTCGAAGGTGCGACCAATGGCCATGACCTCGCCTACCGATTTCATCGACGAGCCTATGGTGCGGTCGACACCGTGGAATTTGCCGAGGTCCCAGCGCGGTATCTTCACCACTACATAGTCAAGGGCCGGCTCGAAGAAGGCCGAGGTTTCTTTGGTTACGGAGTTCTTGAGGTCGAACAGGCCATAGCCCAGACCCAGTTTGGCGGCCACGAATGCCAGCGGATAGCCGGTGGCTTTCGATGCCAGGGCCGACGAACGGCTCAGTCGGGCGTTCACCTCGATTACGCGGTAGTCCATCGATTGCGGGTCGTAGGCATATTGCACGTTACATTCGCCCACAATGCCTATATGGCGTATGATTTTGATTGCAAGTGAGCGCAGGTAGTGGTAGTCGGCGTTCGACAGGGTCTGCGACGGAGCCACCACGATACTTTCGCCGGTGTGGATGCCCAGAGGGTCGAAGTTCTCCATGTTGCAGACAGTGATGCAGTTGTCGAAGCGGTCGCGAACGACTTCATACTCGACCTCTTTCCATCCTTTGAGCGACTTCTCCACCAGGACCTGCGGCGAGAACGCCAGGGCCTTTTCGCAGAGCGATGTCAGCTGAGCGTCATCGTCGCAGAAGCCGCTGCCGAGTCCGCCCAGGGCGTATGCTGCGCGCACTATCACCGGGTAGCCGAGCGAATTGGCCACGCGCAGGGCGTCGTCGATGTTGTCCACGGCCTCGCTCTTGATGGTCTTGACTTCGATTTCGTCGAGCTTCTTCACGAACAGCTCGCGGTCTTCGGTGTCCATGATGGCCTGTACGGGGGTGCCCAGTACCTGCAGGTTGTATTTCGCCAGTACGCCCGATTTGTACAGCTCCACGCCGCAGTTCAGTGCGGTCTGGCCGCCGAATGCCAGCAGTATGCCGTCGGGACGTTCCTTTTCAATTACTTTTTCTACAAAGTAGGGGGTTACGGGCAGAAAGTAGATTTTGTCGGCAAAGCCGTCGGAGGTCTGCACTGTTGCGATGTTGGGGTTGATAAGCACCGTGGAGATGCCTTCCTCTTTCATGGCTTTCAGCGCCTGCGAACCTGAGTAGTCGAATTCGCCGGCCTCGCCGATTTTGAGTGCACCGCTGCCTAACAGCAGTACTTTCTTGATTTTATCGTTCTGGTTCATGCCCTTATAGGAGTTTTATGAATTCGTCGAATAGGAATGTGGTGTCTTCGGGGCCGCTCGATGCCTCGGGGTGGAACTGGGCCGAGAAGAAAGGTTTCCATTTGTGGCGTATGCCTTCGTTGGTGCCGTCGTTCATGTTTATGAACAGAGGCTCCCACTCGGCGGGCAGAGTGTTGTTGTCGACTGCGAAGCCGTGGTTCTGCGATGTCACAAAGCAGCGATCGGTGCCCACCTGGCGCACCGGCTGGTTATGGCTGCGGTGGCCGTATTTGAGCTTGTAGGTGTTGGCGCCGGCGGCTTTTGCCAGCAGCTGGTTGCCCATGCAGATGCCGCATACCGGTTTTTCGCCCTTGAGAGCCTTGCGCAGGTTTTCTACGGTGTCGGTGGCAAAGTCGGGGTTGCCGGGGCCGTTCGACACAAATATGCCGTCGCATTCAAGCCGGTTGAAGTCAAAGTTCCAGGGTACTCGCACCACGCGTACACCGCGCTTGACCAGGCAGCGGATTATATTGTGTTTTACGCCGCAGTCCACCAGTACGACGGTCTTGAATTTAGGGTCGAACTTGTATCCGCAGGCTTCGTCTGTGTTCAGGTGGACTTCCTCGGAAGGCAGGCCTTCGGCATCGGGTATATATGATTTGATATCGGTACACGAAGTTTTCGCTACCAGATTCTCTACATTGGGGTCATATACCTCAGGTTCGTCAAGACCTTCAAATATAATTTTGCCCAGCATCGAGCCGCTGTCGCGCAGATGCTTGGTGAGGGAACGGGTGTCGATGTCGTATATGCCGGGGATTTTTTCGTCTTCAAGCCATTGGGCAAGCGAACGCTCGGCCAGCCAGTGGCTGTGACTCCATGAATAGTCCTGGAGAATAAGGGCTCGCGGGTGGATGCGGCTACCTTCCATGTAGTCCGAGTCCGACAGTTCCGGACCGGCCGGCGGCACGCCGTAATTACCTCCCAAGGGATAGGTGGCTACAAGTATCTGACCCTCGTATGATGGGTCGGTCAAACTTTCGGGATAACCGGTCATGGCAGTGTTGAACACCACCTCGCCGGAGGTTGGGGCTTCGAAGCCGAAAGATTTGCCTTCGAATCGGGTGCCGTCTTCGAGAATCAGGACGGCGCGTCTTGTTTCGCGCATAGCAGTGATGATTGTTGATCGTTAGGTAGGTCTGCACAATCAGTCGTGAAAACCATGCAAAGTTACAAAAAAAATCTGGCATACGCCTATTTTATTTATATATATATGAAGAATAAGACGCTTTTTCTGCTGTGACTGTGTCATACACCATAATATAATAAATAATGGCCGGGCTTCGGGTGGCTACAGAATGTCGGGAGCTGATTTGCCGCACAATTCGGCTTTGCTGCGGGCGGCCCGGGTGCGGGGCTTTGAGGTCGAAAAAAAAGCTCTGCTTTAAAGCGCTGGTGTACACGTATTTGAATAAATCACTAAAAAAAATATCAAAAAAAAGAGCGAAAATATTTTGGTGATTCAAAAACTCTTTGTAACTTTGCAACCGCAAACGGGAAACAACGCGGCTCGCCGCTGAAAGCCCGTAAGAGAAAATTGAAAATGCCTCTTTAGCTCAGTTGGCCAGAGCACGTGATTTGTAATCTCGGGGTCGTTGGTTCGAATCCGACAAGAGGCTCAAGTGACGCTAAAGACGTCAAATAAGGGCGAATACCAGAGTGGCCAAATGGGGCAGACTGTAAATCTGCTGGTTTATACCTTCGGTGGTTCGAATCCATCTTCGCCCACAACTTCTGCGGAAGTAGCTCAGTTGATAGAGCAGCAGCCTTCCAAGCTGCGGGTCGCGAGTTTGAGCCTCGTCTTCCGCTCAAATAAATCTTGCCTATGTAGCTCAGGGGTAGAGCACTTCCTTGGTAAGGAAGAGGTCGCGGGTTCAAATCCCGCCATCGGCTCCAGTAAATTTTGAGATTAGCCCCGGTAGTGGCATGCCATTATCGTGGCTATTTGTTGAGAAATCAATCATAAAACAATATAACAGATAAAGTTATGGCTAAAGAGAAATTCGAAAGAACCAAACCGCATGTAAACATCGGTACTATTGGTCACGTTGACCACGGTAAGACTACTCTTACCGCAGCTATTACTACCGTGCTCGCTAAGAAAGGTCTTTCTGAAGTTAAGTCGTTCGATCAGATCGATAATGCTCCTGAAGAAAAAGAGCGTGGTATTACCATTAACACTGCTCACGTAGAATACGAAACCGCTAACCGTCACTACGCTCACGTTGACTGCCCGGCTCACGCTGACTACGTTAAGAACATGGTTACCGGTGCTGCTCAGATGGACGGCGCTATCATCGTAGTTGCTGCTACTGACGGTCCCATGCCCCAGACTCGCGAACACATCCTTCTGGCTCGCCAGGTGAACGTTCCCCGTATCGTTGTGTTCCTGAACAAGTGCGACATGGTAGACGACGAAGAAATGCTCGAGCTCGTTGAAATGGAAATGCGCGAACTTCTCTCGGCTTACGAATATGACGGCGACGAAACTCCTATCATCCGCGGTTCTGCTCTCGGTGCCCTTAACGGCGAACCCGAGTGGGAAGAAAAAGTGGTTGAGCTTATGGACGCTGTTGACAACTGGATTCCTCTGCCTCCCCGCGACATCGACAAGCCCTTCCTTATGCCTGTTGAAGACGTGTTCTCGATTACCGGTCGTGGTACTGTTGCCACCGGTCGTATCGAAACCGGCATCGTGAAGGTTGGTGACGAAGTTCAGATCATGGGTCTTGGCGCTAACCTCAAGTCTACCGTTACCGGTGTGGAAATGTTCCGCAAACTCCTCGATCAGGGCGAAGCCGGTGACAACGTAGGTCTGCTCCTCCGCGGTATCGACAAGAAGGAAATCAAGCGTGGTATGGTAATCTGCCACCCGGGTGTTGTTAAGCCCCACAGCAAGTTTAAAGCTTCTGTTTATATCCTGAAGAAGGAAGAAGGTGGCCGTCACACTCCGTTCCACAACCACTACCGTCCTCAGTTCTACATCCGTACTCTCGACGTAACTGGTGAAATCACTCTTCCCGAAGGTGTAGAAATGGTAATGCCCGGTGACCACGTAGAAATCATCGTTGAGCTCATCAACCCCGTAGCTTGCGACCAGGGTCTGCGTTTCGCTATCCGTGAAGGCGGCCGTACCGTTGGTTCGGGTCAGATTACTGAAATCCTCGACTAATACACAATCTGTGTCAATCATAAAGCAGTGGCCGCATCGCCGGTCAGGTGAAAAGGCCGCTGCTTTACATACACGGGACTAGCTCAGTTGGTAGAGCACCGGTCTCCAAAACCGGGTGTCGGGAGTTCGAGTCTCTCGTCCCGTGCTAAAGAAATCAAAATGAAGAAATTAAAACTACTTACGAATATAGAGGAGTCTTATGACGAGTTACGTTATAAGACTTCTTGGCCAAGCAAGAAGCAGCTGATTAAGTCTGCTATTGTCGTGATGATTGCTTCCGTTATTATCGCTCTGATAATTTTCGTCATGGATCAAGTGGTCGACAATCTAATGCACTTTATTTATTCGCTGTAATTCTTTCTAAGTATTTTCGCTGTGGAACAGATTAAACATGAAATCAAACGTGGATGGTATGTACTGCGTGCCATCTCCGGCAAAGAGGCCAAGGTTAAGGAAATTCTCGATGGGGCCATCAAGAACGGTAATCTGGGCAAAGACTTGTTTCAGGTATTGATTCCCACTGAGAAAGTGCTTACTGTACGTGGCGGTAAAAAAGTTGTAAAGGAAAAGAACCTTTACAGCGGCTACGTGTTCATTGAGGCTCAGCTTACCGGCGAGCTTATACATGAACTCACCAACACCACCAATGTTATTGACTTCCTTCGCGGTCGCGACAAGGGCGCACAGCCCGAGCGTCTGCGTGAAAGTGAGGTTATGCGTATGCTCGGTACTGCCGACGAACTTGTCGAGCCTACCGAAGACGATGAAAACGAATTCATTGTTGGTGAAACTGTGAAAATCAACGAAGGAGCCTTTATCGGCTTCAGCGGAGTAATCCAGGAGGTGAACAAAGAACGGCGCAAACTTAAGGTCATGGTTAAGATCTTCGGGCGTAAGACACCCCTTGAATTGGAAAATTCGCAAGTGGAGCGTGAGTGATTAAAGTGGTTACGCGCTAAAATCATTCAGGCAACTATTATTTAATATCTAAGTAATTTAACAATGGCTAAAGAAATTGCTGGACAGATCAAATTGCAGATAAAGGGTGGCGCTGCCAATCCCTCGCCTCCAGTTGGTCCCGCCCTCGGTTCGAAGGGTATCAACATCATGGAGTTTTGCAAGCAATTCAATGCCCGCACCCAGGACAAGGCAGGTAAGGTCCTCCCTGTAGTAATCACTTACTACACCGATAAGTCGTTTGACTTCGTCGTAAAGACTCCTCCTGTTGCAATCCAGTTGAAGGAAGCTGCCAAAATCAAGTCAGGCTCGAACCAGCCTAACCGTAACAAGGTAGCCGAAATCACTTGGGAGCAGGTGAAAGCGATCGCAACCGACAAAATGCCGGACCTCAACTGCTTTACCGTAGAATCAGCTATGAGTATGGTTGCCGGTACGGCCAGAAGTATGGGTATCACTGTCAAAGGGGAATTCCCCGGTAATAACTAATAAACTTCAACTGAAATGAGTAAACTTACCAAAAATCAGAAGTTAGCCCTTTCGAAGATTGAAGCCGGGAAAGCCTACACTCTGGCAGAAGCCGTAGAGAAAGTCAAGGAGGTAAACTATGCCAAGTTTGACGCATCTCTCGACATCGACGTCCGTCTGGGCGTTGACCCCAGAAAGGCCAATCAGATGGTACGTGGCGTGGTGACACTGCCCCACGGAACCGGCAAAACCGTTAAGGTGCTTGTACTCTGCAGTCCCGATGCCGAAGCTGCCGCCAAGGCTGCCGGAGCAGATTATGTTGGTCTCGACGAATATATTGAAAAAATCAAGGGTGGTTGGACTGATGTTGACGTTATCATCACACAGCCTGCCATCATGGGTAAGATAGGTGCACTGGGCCGTATCCTCGGTCCCCGCGGTCTTATGCCTAACCCCAAGAGCGGTACTGTGACCATGGACGTGGCCAAGGCCGTTGAAGAGGTTAAGAAGGGTAAGATTGACTTCAAGGTTGACAAGAACGGTATCGTTCACAGCTCAATCGGCAAGATGTCGTTCACTCCCGCTCAGATGGCAGACAACGCACGTGAGTTTGTGAACACTCTCATCAAGCTCAAGCCTGCAACTGCGAAGGGCACTTATGTAAAGAGCATTTATCTTTCGAGCACAATGAGTCCCGGTGTTAAGGTTGACACCAAGACAGTAGACGCTTAACCACTTAAACGATCTGAAAAATGAAAAAGGAAGATAAAGCTACAGTAATAGCACAGATTGCGGAAACCATCAAGAGCTACAGCGGCTTCTACCTGGTAGAAACTGCAGGTCTGGATGCTGAAAAGACTTCCGCTTTCCGTCGTGCATGTTTCGGCGCCGATGTGAAATTGATGGTGGTTAAGAACACCCTCCTTCACAAGGCTCTTGAAAGCCTCGAAGGTGATTACAGTGAGCTGTATCCTGCTCTGAAGGGCAGTACTTCGCTGATGTGCACCAACGTGGGCAATGCTCCCGCCAAGCTTCTCAAGGATTTTGTGAAGAAAGGCGATACACTCCCCGCTCTCAAGGCCGCTTACGTGGAAGAGACCGTTTACATGGGCGCAGACCAGCTCGATGCACTTGCTGCTATCAAGAGCAAGAACGAACTTATCGCCGATGTTGTGGCTCTGCTCCAGTCGCCAGCCAAGAACGTTATCAGCGCTCTTACTTCCGGCGGCAGCAAGCTCCATGGTATCCTCGAGACACTTTCCAAGAAGGAAGCTTAAACTATCATCACTCAATCAACAGAAAAAAACAACAAATAAAACTATACTAAAATGGCAGATTTAAAAGCTTTTGCTGAACAACTTGTTAACCTCACCGTAAAGGAAGTAAACGAACTTGCCCAGATCCTCAAG
This sequence comes from uncultured Muribaculaceae bacterium, assembly GCA_910578365.1. Lineage (GTDB taxonomy): Bacteria > Bacteroidota > Bacteroidia > Bacteroidales > Muribaculaceae > CAG-873. The sequence continues at coordinate 15,757 of CAJTRC010000022.1, read as the reverse complement.
GAAGAATACGGTATCGAACCCGCTGCTGCAGCTGTAGCCGTTGCTGCCGGTCCCGCCGCTGGTGCTGCTGCCGCTGAAGAAAAGACCTCGTTCGACGTGGTTCTGAAATCAGCCGGTTCTGCTAAGCTCCAGGTTGTGAAACTCGTTAAGGAACTCACCGGTCTGGGTCTGAAGGAAGCTAAGGAAATTGTAGACGGCGCTCCCTCTGTAGTTAAGGAAGGTCTTGCCAAGGCTGACGCTGAAGGCCTCAAGAAGCAGCTCGAAGAAGCTGGCGCTGAAGTCGAACTTAAATAATATTGCCTGATTTTCAGGTAATTAGGTTAAGAATCCCCAAAGGGAGATTCTTAACCTTTTTGTGTTATATTTTAATTTGAGTTCCTTATCCACTTATTTTCTTAGATGTCAGTTTCTATAGATAAACCCCGTATAAACTTTGCCACGGTTAAGAACCCGCTTCCTTACCCTGACTTTCTCGAGGTGCAGCTGAAGTCGTTCCACGACTTCCTTCAGCTCGACACTCCTCCTGAAAAACGAAATAACGAAGGTCTCTATAAGGTCTTTGCCGAAAACTTCCCGATTGCGGATACACGCAACAATTTCGTGCTCGAGTTTCTCGACTACTATATCGACCCGCCCCGCTATTCTATCGACGAATGTCTGGAGCGTGGTCTGACCTATAGCGTGCCTTTGAAAGCAAAGCTCAAACTTTACTGTACTGACCCCGATCATGAGGATTTCGACACTAAGGTCCAGGACGTGTATCTGGGTCCGATTCCTTACATGACCGAGAAAGGCACCTTTGTGATAAACGGTGCAGAGCGTGTGGTTGTTTCGCAGCTGCACCGTTCGCCGGGCGTGTTCTTCGGTCAAAGTACTCATGCCAACGGCACTAAGCTGTATTCGGCACGTATTATTCCTTTCCGTGGCTCATGGATTGAGTTCGCCACTGACATCAATAATGTGATGTATGCTTACATCGACCGTAAGAAGAAGCTTCCCGTTACTACGCTGCTTCGTGCTATCGGTCTGGAAAGTGATAAGGATATTATTGAAATTTTCGGACTTGCCGAGGAAATCGAGGTCAACGAGGCCAATCTCCGCGCTGCTGTGGGCCGCAAGCTTGCCGCGCGCGTGCTGAAGACCTGGTTCGAAGATTTCGCGGACGAGGATACCGGTGAAGTTGTTTCTATCGAGCGCAACGAGGTTGTTATTGACCGCGAAACCGTGCTCGACGAGAGCCATATACAGGATATCATCGATTCGGGCGAGAAGACAATTCTCCTGCACAAGGAAGATGTCAGCAGCTCGGATTACTCCATTATATTCAATACCCTGCAGAAGGATACCTCGAACTCCGAGAAGGAAGCCGTGGTTTACATCTACCGTCAGCTGCGCAACGCCGAGCCGCCGGATGAAGCTTCTGCACGCGAAGTGATACAGAACCTCTTCTTCTCCGACAAGCGTTACGACCTCGGTGAAGTGGGCCGTTACCGTATCAACAAAAAGCTCGCCCTTGATACATCGATGGACGTGCGTGTCCTCACCAAGGAGGATATCATTGCCATTATCAAGTATCTGATTGAGCTTATCAACAGCAAGACCGACGTTGATGACATCGACCACCTGAGCAACCGCCGCGTACGTACTGTAGGCGAGCAGCTGTACAATCAGTTCGGTGTAGGTTTGGCACGTATGTCGCGCACCATCCGCGAGCGTATGAACGTACGCGACAACGAGGTGTTCACTCCAATCGACCTTATCAATGCCAAGACAATTTCGTCGGTTATCAACACATTCTTCGGCACCAACGCGCTGAGCCAGTTTATGGACCAGACCAACCCGCTGGCCGAAATCACCCACAAGCGCCGTATGTCGGCCCTCGGCCCCGGCGGTCTGTCGCGTGAGCGCGCCGGCTTCGAGGTTCGTGACGTACACTATACTCACTACGGTCGTCTTTGCCCGATTGAAACCCCTGAAGGCCCGAACATCGGTCTGATTAGCTCGCTTTGTGTGTATGCCAAGATCAACGATCTGGGCTTTATCGAAACTCCTTACCGCAAGGTGGAGAACGCCAAAGTAGACCTCAAAAACGATGAGGTGGTATATCTCACCGCCGAAATCGAGGAAGGTAAAGTAATCGCACAGGGCAACGCGCCTCTGAACGACGACGGCACCTTTATCCGCGAGCGTGTAAAGGCCCGTCTTGACGCCGACTTCCCCGTGGTAGCACCCGGCGAGGTTGAGCTTATGGACGTTTCGCCCTCACAGATTGCATCTATAGCCGCATCGCTCATCCCCTTCCTGGAGCACGACGACGCCAACCGCGCGCTGATGGGTTCGAACATGATGCGACAGGCAGTGCCCCTGCTGCGCAGCGAGGCTCCTATCGTAGGTACAGGTATCGAAGGTCAGCTTATCCGCGACTCGCGCACTCAGGTTGCCGCTGAAGGCTCCGGTGTGATTGAGTATGTCGACGCCCGCGAAATCCGCATTCGCTACGACCGTACCGAAGAAGAAGAATTTGTGGCATTCGAAGACTCGCTGAAAGTTTACCGTCTGCCAAAATTCCGCAAAACCAACCAGAGCACTACTATCGACCTGCGTCCTATCTGCAGCGCCGGTCAGCGTGTGGTAAAGGGCGACATCCTCACAGAAGGCTACGCCACCGAAAACGGTGAACTCGCTCTTGGCCGTAACCTCAAGGTGGCATTCATGCCATGGAAGGGTTATAACTACGAGGACGCCATTGTGCTCAATGAACGTATGGTGCGCGACGATATCCTTACCTCGGTACACGTCGACGAATATGCCCTCGAAGTGCGCGAAACCAAACGCGGTATGGAAGAGCTTACCTCCGATATTCCCAACGTGTCGGAAGACGCAACCAAGGACCTCGACGATCGTGGTATCATCCGTGTCGGCGCCCATGTAGTGCCCGGCGACATCATGATTGGCAAGATTACCCCCAAGGGTGAAAGCGATCCCACTCCCGAGGAGAAACTGCTGCGCGCCATATTCGGCGACAAGGCCGGCGACGTTAAGGACGCCTCGCTCAAGGCTTCTCCCTCGCTCAAGGGTGTGGTTATCGGCACAAACCTGTTCAGCCGTGCCGCCAAGAAGAAAAAGAGCAAGAGTGCCAACGCCCAGCTGCCCAAGCTCGACGAAGAGTACGAAGAAAAGCTCAACGCACTGCGCGACGTGCTGGTAAACAAACTGATGACCCTGACCGACGGTAAGACCTCACAGGGCGTCAAGGACTTTATCGGCAGCGAGATTATTCCCAAGGGTTCGCGTTTCACTCCCGCCACACTGGCCGGAATCGACTACGACACCATTAACCTGTCGAAGTGGACAAACGACGACCATAAGAACGACCTCATCCGCCAGACCATAGTTAACTATCTGCGCAAGAGCAAGGAAATCGACGCCGAACTCCGCCGTAAGAAATTCGACATCAGCATAGGCGACGAACTGCCCTCGGGCATCATGCAGATTGCCAAGGTATACATTGCCAAGAAACGTAAAATCAGCGTGGGCGACAAAATGGCAGGCCGCCACGGTAACAAGGGTATCGTGTCGCGTATCGTGCGCCAGGAAGACATGCCCTTCCTTGCCGACGGTACTCCGGTTGATATCTGTCTGAACCCTCTGGGTGTGCCTTCGCGTATGAACCTTGGTCAGATTTTCGAGACTGTACTCGGCTGGGCCGGTCGTGAGCTGGACGAAAAATTCGCCACTCCCATTTTCGACGGTGCCAGCATGGATGACCTCAACGAGTGGACCGACAAAGCAGGCCTGCCCCGCTACGGCAAGACCTACCTCTACGATGGCGGCACCGGCGAACGCTTCGACCAGCCCGCTACCGTAGGTGTTATTTACATGCTTAAGCTCGGCCACATGGTAGAAGATAAGATGCACGCCCGTTCGATTGGCCCGTACTCACTCATCACCCAGCAGCCGTTGGGCGGTAAGGCACAGTTCGGTGGCCAGCGATTTGGTGAGATGGAAGTGTGGGCGCTCGAGGCATTCGGCGCATCGCACATTCTGCAGGAAATTCTTACCATAAAGTCGGACGACGTCAACGGTCGCAGCAAGGCCTACGAGGCTATCGTCAAGGGCGATCCAATGCCCGCAGCCGGTATCCCCGAATCGCTCAATGTGCTTCTGCACGAGCTCCGCGGCCTTGGTCTGAGCATCAATCTCGAAAACTAACGAACTCACTCACACTACAGCTAATATAATACATGGCTTTTAGAAAAGAGAATAAAACCAAAAACGCTTTCTCCAAAATCTCCATCGGGCTTGCTTCGCCCGAGGAGATTCTTGAGAAATCGAGCGGCGAGGTGCTGAAACCCGAAACTATCAACTACCGCACTTACAAGCCCGAGCGCGACGGCCTCTTCTGCGAGCGCATTTTCGGTCCGGTAAAGGACTACGAATGTCATTGCGGCAAGTACAAGCGCATCCGCTACAAAGGCATCGTGTGCGACCGTTGCGGTGTCGAGGTTACCGAAAAGAAAGTACGCCGCGAACGCATGGGCCACATCAAGCTGGTGGTGCCCGTGGCTCACATCTGGTACTTCCGCTCGCTGCCCAACAAGATAGGTTATCTGCTTGGACTCCCCTCGAAAAAACTCGATGCCGTTGTGTACTACGAACGCTACGTGGTCATAAACCCCGGCAACGTTGAGGGCGTGCAGCGTCTTGACCTGCTCAGCGAAGAAGAATATTTCGATATCGTCGACAAGCTGCCTAAAGAAAATGCACTGCTCGAAGATAACGACCCCAACAAGTTTGTTGCCAAGATGGGTGCAGAGGCCATCTACGAACTTCTGCAGGAAATCGATCTCGACGCCCTCAGCTACCAGCTGCGTCACCAGGCCGATACCGATGGCTCGCAGCAGCGCAAGGCCGAGGCTCTCAAGCGCCTTCAGGTGGTGGAAAGCTTCCGCGCCTCGCGCCACCGCAACAAACCCGAATGGATGATTCTCCAGGCCGTGCCGGTGATTCCGCCCGAACTGCGCCCGCTGGTGCCTCTGGACGGCGGTCGTTTCGCCACCTCTGATCTCAACGACCTCTACCGTCGTGTAATCATCCGTAACAACCGTCTGAAACGCCTCATCGAAATAAAGGCTCCCGATGTGATTCTGCGCAACGAAAAGCGTATGCTGCAGGAAGCTGTCGACAGCCTGCTCGACAACAGCCGCAAATCTTCGGCCGTTAAGTCCGACGCAAACCGCCCCCTGAAGTCGCTCTCCGACTCGCTCAAAGGTAAGCAGGGACGCTTCCGTCAGAACCTCCTCGGTAAGCGTGTCGACTACTCGGCACGTTCGGTTATCGTTGTAGGCCCTGAGCTGAAGATGCACGAGTGCGGTATTCCCAAAAACATGGCTGCCGAGCTTTATAAGCCATTCGTTATCCGCAAGCTCATCGAGCGCGGTATCGTAAAGACTGTAAAGAGCGCCAAGAAGATTGTCGATCGCAAGGAACCCGTGGTATGGGATATCCTTGAGTACGTAATGAAAGGCCATCCGGTGTTGCTCAACCGAGCCCCGACACTGCACCGCCTCGGTATTCAGGCCTTCCAGCCCAAGATGATCGAAGGCAAGGCAATCCAGCTCCACCCGCTGGCATGTACCGCGTTCAACGCCGACTTCGACGGTGACCAGATGGCTGTGCACCTGCCCCTTGGCAATGAGGCCATACTCGAAGCCCAGATGCTGATGCTCGGCGCACACAACATCCTCAACCCCGCCAACGGCGCACCTATCACCGTGCCCTCGCAGGACATGGTACTGGGTCTGTACTATATCACCAAGCTCCGCAGGGGCGACAAGGGCGAAGGCACCATATTCTATGGTCCCGAAGAGGCCGAAATCGCCTACAACGAAGGCAAAGTCACCCTCCACGCCCCCGTGACTGTAATGGTCGACGACGTGGATGAGAACGGCAACCCCATAAAGCACCTGGTGAAAGACACCTCCGTAGGCCGTGTGCTCGTAAACCAGTACGTGCCCAAGGAAATCGGTTATGTCAACGAAATCCTGTCAAAGAAATCGCTGCGTAACATCATCTCCAGAGTAATCAAAAAATGCGGTATTCCCCGCTCGGCACAGTTCCTCGACGACATCAAAAACCTCGGTTACTACATGGCATTCCGCGGCGGTCTGTCGTTCAACCTCGGCGACGTGATTATCCCCGCCGAAAAAGAGGAAATTGTGGCTGAAGGTTACAAGCACGTACAGGAAGTGATGGACAACTATTCGATGGGTTTCATCACCAACACCGAACGCTACAACCAGATTATCGATATCTGGACACACGTCAACAGCCGCCTTACCGACATCCTTATGAAGCAGATGACCGAAGCCAACCAGGGCTTCAATTCAGTATTCATGATGCTCGACTCCGGTGCCCGTGGTTCGAAAGACCAGATTCGTCAGCTGGCCGGTATGCGTGGTCTTATGGCAAAGCCCCAGAAGGCCGGCGCCGAAGGCGGCCAGATTATCGAGAACCCGATTCTTGCGAACTTCAAGGAGGGTCTGTCGGTGCTGGAATACTTCATCTCTACCCACGGTGCCCGAAAAGGTCTTGCGGATACCGCGCTTAAGACCGCCGACGCCGGTTATCTTACCCGCCGTCTGGTCGACGTGGCCCACGACGTAATTATCAACGAAGAAGACTGCGGTACACTCCGCGGCCTTGTATGCACTGAAATAAAGAACAACGACGAAGTAGTGGCTTCGCTGGGCGAACGTATTCTGGGCCGTGTATCGGTTCACGACATCATCGACCCCCTCAGCGGCGACTTAATTGTAGCTGCCGGCGAAGAAATCAACGATGCCGCCGCCGACCGAATCGACGCATCGCCCATCGAGAGCGTTGAAATCCGTTCGGTTCTTACCTGCGAGTCTAAGAAAGGCGTATGTGCCAAGTGCTATGGCCGTAACCTTTCCAACAACCGCATGGTGCAGAAAGGCGAGGCTGTAGGCGTAATCGCCGCACAGTCAATCGGCGAGCCCGGTACTCAGCTGACTCTGCGTACATTCCACGTCGGTGGTGTGGCTTCGAACATCGCAGCGGTATCGACAGTGACTTCGCGTTACAACGGTACACTCGAAATCGAAGAACTCCGCACTGTTGCCACTGAAGAAAAGACAGCTGACGGTCGCGACGTACAGGTAGTTATAGGTCGACTCGCAGAAATGCGAATCATCGATCCCAAGACTAAGATGATGGTCACCAACGCTGCCATCCCCTACGGTTCGAAGCTCTATTTCAACAACGGCGACGTAGTAAAGCCCGGCGATGTAATCTGCGAATGGGACCCCTTCAACGCTGTAATCGTGAGCGAAAAGGGCGGCAAGATAGTGTACAACAACCTTGTGGAAGGCGTAAACTATCGTGTCGACATCGACGAGCAGTCCGGTCTTGAAGATAAGGTAATCATCGAATCGAAAGACCGAACCAAGGTGCCCGAAGCACAGGTTGTGGACAAACACGGCCAGATACTCATCACCTACGCATTGCCTGTGGGCGCCCACCTTATGATGGACAACGGTGCCGATATCAAGAGCGGTGAGATATTCGTGAAGATACCTCGCGCTACCGGTGGTGCCGGTGACATTACCGGCGGTCTGCCCCGTGTGACCGAGCTGTTCGAAGCCCGCAACCCGTCAAACCCCGCAGTAGTAAGCGAAATCGACGGTGAGGTGGAATTCGGCAAGGTAAAACGCGGTAACCGCGAAATCACCGTAACCAGCAAGCTGGGCGAAGTCAAGAAATATCTTGTGCCTCTGTCAAAGCAGATTCTGGTTCAGCAGAACGATATCGTCCGCGCAGGTACACCTCTGTCCGACGGTGCCATCACTCCGGCCGACATTCTCAACATCATGGGTCCGACCGCTGTGCAGGAATACATCGTTAACGAAGTACAGGACGTATATCGCATGCAGGGTGTGAAAATCAACGACAAGCACTTTGAGGTAATCGTGCGCCAGATGATGCGCAAGGTCAACATCCTCGACCCGGGCGATACATGCTTCCTTGAGCAGCAGGTAGTTGACAAGCGCGAGTTTATGGACGAGAACGACCGCATCTGGGGCAAGAAAGTGGTAACCGACGCCGGCGACAGTGAAGACGTAGTTCCCGGCCAGATTATCACCGCCCGCAAGCTGCGCGACGAGAACTCGGCCCTGAAGCGCCGCGACCTCAAGCTTATTACCGTGCGTGATGCCGTGCCCGCTACTTCCGAACAGATACTCCAGGGTATCACACGTGCCGCACTGCAGACCACCAGCTTCATCTCGGCAGCTTCGTTCCAGGAAACCACCAAGGTTCTCAACGAAGCGGCAATCGCCGGCAAGACCGACACACTCGAGGGTATGAAGGAGAACGTAATCTGCGGTCACCTCATCCCGGCCGGTACCGGTCTGCGCGAATATGAGCGTCTGGTTGTAGGCAGCCGCGACGACATCGAAGGCATCTACCATGACGCCCGCGAGGCTCAGAACGTCGACCATGTAGAAGTACTCAACGACTAATCGTTTCCCACAATAATAGTCACAGCGGCGCAGCCATCGAGGTTGCGCCGCTGTCGTTTTAGAACCTTGGCGAAAACCGGTTCTTGCGTCCGCTTGTTTCAGGCAGCAACATTGCTCTCTCACTGCGCGGGCACGACTACAGTGAGCATAAGAATTCTTTCGTAATCACGAAAAAATTCTACATAAAACGTAGGTTTCAGGCATTTATGGTCAAGTGCCGAATTTCGTTCGCCAGCACGCGGATATGTCCCGGTGTAGTGCCGCAGCAGCCGCCGATGATGTTCAGGCGGCAATCGCGCAACAGCGGGCGCATGGCCTCGGTCAGCCGTTCGGGAGTGCAGGCGTATCGGCCTGTGGCGTCGGGCAGTCCGGCGTTGGGGTGGAAGCTGATATAGGCGTGGGTAAGTTCGCCCAAACGCTTTATCCACGGCGCCGAAGATTCGACTCCGAAGCCACAGTTAAGGCCATAGCTGATGGCGCCGCTGTGGCGTGTAGCTTCAATAAATTGCTCAAGAGTATGGCCTGAGGGTAAACAGCCTTCGCGGGTAAGTGTGGCCGAAAGCATCAGAGGCAGGCGCAGACCTGTGTTTTCAAAAGCAGTGAGTATGCCTTTTATGGCTGCGATAGCGCCGTCGAGGTCGAATATGGTTTCGAGCAGCAGAGTATCCGCGCCTGCTGTGATAAGGGCATCTGCTTGCCGCCGGTAGGCCTCTGTAGTGGCCGGCGATGCCGTGCAGGCACCGAGGCAACCGGCTACAAAGCATTGTCGGCCGCTATCGGCCACGGCCATTCGGGCGAGGCGTACCCCGGCACTGCATATATCATCGGCATGCTTGCTGAATCCATAGCGTGCAAGTGCTTGGGTGTTGGCGTTGAATGTGTCGGTGGTGATGATGTCGGCGCCGGCCTCGATATATGCAAGGTGTGCCCGGTATACAGCATCGGGGTCTGACAGACACAGATTATCGCAGCAAGTGCCATTGTTGCTCAGCAGAGTGCCCATGGCGCCATCGAGAATCATAATTCCGCCGCCCAGGCAGCGTTCGAAGTCGTCAGTCATAATATTGTTCAACTGATTCGTTGCCGGCCTCCGGCATTGTATCAGTTTTTTCCTCTGCCTGCAGGGTGGCTAAGGTGTCACGGCTAAGTTCCTCGCGCATTCGCAGGACTGCGTCTATAGAATCCTTGCGGTGCTTAATCAGTTTCTCGCGTTCCTCATAGTCTTTCAGACCGGGAAAGTCCTCGTCGATCGGCGATTCGTCGACCTTAGGCAAGCGCAACTGAGTTATGCGTGTGTAGCCCTCTTGTCGGTTCACCCGCTGGTCGCGGTCCGACGGACTGATTATTATGGGCATGCCTTTGGTTGCAAAAGTAACCAGTTCGAGTATATGGGCGTTGTGGATTCGCATGCAGCCGTGCGATGCGCGACGCCCGCGCGACCACGGTGCGCAGGTGCCGTGAATGCCAATCATGGGGGCGCCTTTTATGCGAATGAAGCGTGGGCCGAACTGGCCACGTTTCTCCGAGGTGTTTCCGTCATCGTCGGTAAAGAGCCATTCAGTGCTGTCGTAGATGCCTTCAGCCGAGAAAAATCCCTCGGGCGTGCGGTTGTCGCGCCGGGCGTGTTTGGTGCCGAATTGGGCCGAACATGCCATTTTGTAGGCCCGGTGAGGCTGGCCGAATTTATTGTAGAGTACCACCATCATGTGCTGTTTGTCGGCAACCAAAAAGTAGGGCTCTTGGTTGTGCAGCAGCCGGTTGGCATAATCGATGTTCTGTTTGGCTATGGTATCTATGACTCCGCTGCTGTATTCGGCCCAATAGCCCGACTGGCGCATGAATGAGTCGGCCTGCTCGGGAGTAGTTACGTCGTTGCGCAACACCGACGGCGGCAGTGCGGCAATGCTGTCGAGTGAGTCATTCATTCGCTGTTCTTCGGGTGAAAGCAGCGGTACCGAAGTCGAGTCGGCATCCACGACATTGTTTCCGTTGCCGCTGTTGCATGCGGTTACAGCCAGCAGAAAAAATATAGCGGGTATTATCAACAGATATTTCATATTGATGATAAGTCCGGTATTGTTTAAAAAGTTCAATCTTTCTTTTCGGGAGCTTTGTCGCGGTTGGTTTTGCGTCGGCCACTGTAGTAGCGCCGTTTTCTGTTATCCTTTTTGCTTTCGGTCTGAGAGGTGTTTTCCTCTTTCGGCTGTACAGCTTCGGCTGTATTCGGCTTCCGGCTTCGAGGTTTGCCACCATTACGCGAGCGCTTGCTGCGCCCGTTGTTTGAGCGTTCGCCGCGTTCGGGTTTGTATTCGGGGCCTTTGCCGTATTCCTTTGGAATCTCGCGCTTTGCCACCTCATAGCCCAGGAAGCGTTCGATGCCGCCAAAGCGCTGCATGTCGCGTTCGCTTACCATAGTAACCGCCACACCACCTGCACCCGCGCGGGCCGTACGGCCAATGCGGTGAACATAATCTTCGGCCTCGCGCGGCACATCGTAGTTAACCACCAGAGCAATATCGTCCACGTCGATGCCGCGGGCCAGAATGTCGGTGGCTATGAGCATATCGATTTTGCCGTTGCGGAAGTCGTGCATCACTTCGTCGCGACGGCTCTGCTCGAGGTCGGAGTGCATTTCGGCGGCCTTGAACCGCTTGCGGCGCAGTTCGTGGGTGAGTTCCTTTACCTTTAGTTTCGACGAAGCGAACACAATCACTCTCTGTGTACCCACCTGCTCGAACAGCAGCTGCAGCAGCGGAGTTTTCTGCTGTTCGTGGCAAATAAAGGCGCTTTGGTCGATTTTCTCGGTAGGACGCGACACGGCAATGCTGATTTCGGTAGGATTCTGCAGAATCTCCTTGGCCAGTTTGCGGGTTTTGGGAGGCATAGTTGCCGAGAACATCAGAGTCTGGCGTTCTTTGGGCAGCCGGTTTGCAATCTGCATGATATCGTCGTAAAAGCCCATGTCGAGCATGCGGTCGGCCTCGTCGAGAATGAAATAGCGCACGTGGCTCAAATCCACATATCCCATGGCGATATGGTCGAGCAGGCGCCCCGGGGTTGCAATCACCACATCGGCGCCCATCTTCAGACCGCGTTGCTGGCGTGCGAAGCCGGCGCCGTCGGTACCCCCGTAAATGGCCATGGCGCTTACGGGCAGGAAAAAGCCGAAGCCCTCCATCTGACGGTCGATTTGCTGGGTCAGTTCGCGAGTGGGCGACATTACCAGACACTGCACCTTGTCGCCACGGTCGGGGTCATCGGCGATACGGTCAATCACCGGCAGCAGGTAAGCGGCGGTTTTGCCGGTGCCGGTCTGGGCGCAGGCAATCAGGTCACCGCCTTCAAGAATTATGGGTATGGTCTGTTCCTGTATGGGGGTACACTCCTCGAAGCGCATGGCATCGAGAGCATCGAGAATATCGTCGCTTAAATCAAGCTCGTCGAAATACATAATCTTTTGTTGAATGATTAATGAGGAGTGGGTTCCCGGCTGTGCCAGCTCAGGCAAATGCAAAATTACGAAAAAATCCTTATATCGGCAAAAGTACTGTAGGCGGTAGTCGGTTTTTCGGCGTTTTTTTGTATATTTGCATATTCCCTGCAATATTTATGAAAAAACGGATTATTTATATGAGAAAAATTTCAGTGCTGCTTGTTCTGCTTTGCGTCCTGCTGTCGGCCGCGGCCCGGAACATGGTTACAGAGAACGACGTGCGCTACTCCAATGCCGGCGTGCGCTGCGTGGCCGATGTGCTTCATCCGGCCGATAAATCGGCAAGACTGCCGGTGATTGTATGGTTTCACGGCGGAGGCCTTACCGGAGGCAACAAATTTATACCGCCGCAGCTGGCCGGCGGCGATTATGTGGTGGTAGCGGCCAACTATCGCCTGCTGCCCGATGCCTCGCTCGACGATTGTATCGACGATGCCGCGGCGGTGACAGCTTGGGTAATCGACAATATCGCCCGATATGGCGGCGACCCGGGCAAGGTGTTCGTGGCCGGCCATTCGGCGGGCGGCTATCTTACAAGCATGATTGGCCTTGACAAGAAATGGCTGAAGAAATACGGCCACGACGCCGACTCGCTGGCAGGTCTGATTCCGTTCAGCGGACAGGTAATAACCCATTTCGCCCAGCGCGAGCTCAAAGGCCTGTCGCCGCTTACTCCCATGGTCGACGACAAGGCGCCACTGTACCACGTGCGCAAGGATGCGCCACCGTATATTATCATTACCGGCGACCGCGAGATGGAGCTTTTCGGACGCTACGAAGAGAATGCCTATATGTGGCGCATGATGAAGCTGACAGGACATCCGCAGGTGTATATATATGAACTCGACGGCTATAACCACGGCGACATGGAAAAACCGGCCCACCATATAATGTTGAACCATATCAAAAATATACTGTCCGATGGCAATAAATAACAGATATCCCGTGGCTGTGCTGGCCGCTTTAGTAATAGGCTCGGCTGCAGCTCAGGCCGACAAGGTACATCGTCGTAATCTGAGCGACTGCGACTGGCAGTTCCGTCAGGCGCGCGGCAACGACATGCACAAGGCCACCGTGCCAGGCACCGTGCATACAGACCTTATGGACAATGGCCTCATTCCGAATCCGTTTGTCGGACAGAACGAACGCCAGGTGCAGTGGGTCGACAAGGAAGACTGGATATACAGCACCACATTCGACCTCAACGAAGAAGCTGTCGCCGATGACTTTGTAAGCCTGGTTTTTGACGGCCTCGACACTTATGCCGATGTGTATCTCAACGATTCGCTGGTACTCCGGGCCGACAATATGTTCCGCCGCTGGGAAGTTCCGGCCAAGGCCTTGCTGAAACCGCAAGACAACCGTCTGGAGCTGTATTTCCACTCGCCCATAAAGGTCGACCTGCCCAAATTCGATGCTTTGTCGTATAGGCATGAGGCCGGCAACGACCAGTCGCAGAACGGCGGCATAATGGACAAGCAGGTAAGTGTGTTCGCCCGCAAGGCCGGCTATCATTACGGCTGGGACTGGGGCCCGCGTCTGGTTACCTCAGGCATATGGCGCCCGATTTATCTGCAGTCGTGGAGCGGTCCTAAAATTGACGATGTGTTTGTGCGCACTCTGTCGCTTGCCGGCAAAAAGGCGGCTATGCAGGCCGATGTGGAAATTTCGCTTTCCGGGGCGCTGAAAAACTGCGAGCTGGTGGTGGAAAACAAAACCGACCGCCGTGTGGTGGCCCGCCGCAAGGTATCGCTTGACAGCGGCATCAACCGTGTAGCTATACCATTTGAAGTCAAAAATCCGCGCCTATGGTGGAGCAACGGCCTCGGCAAGCCCGAACTCTACGACTTTGAAGTGCGCTTGATGGCCGCCGACGGCAGGCAGGCGGCTGTCTTTAACCGCACTGCCGGCATACGCACCGTAGAGCTGGTGCGCGACGAGGAACCCGACAGCGGCAGGACATTCTATTTCCGGCTCAACGGTGTGCCGGTGTTCGCCAAGGGTGCCAATTACATACCTTGCGACAACTTTCTGCCGCGTGTGAGCCGCGAGGTGTACAGGCGTACAGTCAAGGACGCCGCCGACGCCAACATGAATATGCTGCGTGTGTGGGGCGGCGGTATTTATGAAAACGACGAGTTCTACGAACTCTGCGACAGCATGGGTATAATGGTATGGCAGGACTTTATGTTTGCCTGCAGCACATATCCCGCCGAAGGCGAAATGCTCGAAAATATACGCCACGAAGCCGAGGACAATGTACGCCGCCTGCGCAATCATCCGAGCATCGTGCTGTGGTGCGGCAACAACGAGTGTACCGAGGCATGGTATAACTGGGGCTGGCGCCGGCGCTACACTCAGAAAGGGGTGGCCGACGTAATATGGACACAGTTCGTGGACTTATATCACAAACTGCTGCCCGAGGTGGTGGCTGAAATGGCCCCCGACATCGACTATACCCCTTCGTCGCCTTTCAGCCACATCGACGGCTCGCCCGAGCCTCACCGCGGCGATTTCCATTTGTGGCGCGTATGGGGCGGCGGAGAGCCGGTCGATTTGTACAACCATTTCCGCAGCCGCTTCTTCAGTGAATACGGTTTCCAGTCGTTTCCCGAGATTGGCACTGTGAGAAAATACGCCCCCGATGCCGCCGACCACAATATCTACAGCGACGTGATGATGGCCCACCAGCGGGCCGGTGCCAACGCTAACAAAAAAATCGAAACATATCTGCTCCGGTCCTATCCGCAGCCTAAGGACTTTGAGTCGTTTCTGTATATGTCGCAGGTTCTGCAGGGCGATGCCATACGTACAGCCATTGAAGCGCATCGGCGCGACATGCCTTACTGCATGGGCTCGCTGTTCTGGCAGCACAACGACTGCTGGCCGGTGGCTTCATGGTCGAGCCGCGACTATTACGGCAACTGGAAAGCCCAGCACTACTATGCCGCCAAGGCTTATCGCGATGTGATGCTCTCCACCGTGGTCCGCGGCGACAGCGTTCAGGTGTATGTAGTATCGGACCGCCGCAAGTCTGCCACCGGCACTCTGTCGCTGACAGTAGGGCGCCTCGACGGCACCGGCGCGCCGCTGTACAGCGAAAAGCTTCGTTGCGACCTGCCTGTGGCTGCCGTGACCACTTACGATTTCCCGCTGGCCGGTCTGCTTGGCGGGTCAGCAGCCGCCGATGTCTATATCCTGGCCGAGTTCAGCTGCGGCGATGATCTATACGAAAACATCTGCGTACCCGTGGCGCCCAAGGACGCATCGTTCGGCGAGCCGCAGGTGAATCTGGAAATCACCGGCACACCGGGTGAATATACAGTGAACGTGACCGCCGACAAGTTTGTTCGGGCATTGCGAATGGCTGTTGACGGCAACGACGGACACATGTTCTCCGACAATTATTTCGACCTCTTGCCGGGCCGCACCTACAGTGTGAAGTTGAACAGCATACTGTCGCCCGAGGCGCTCAGGCAGTCCTTTGGCTGGACAAGTCTTTACCACGCCACTCATTGAGCCATTTGTGCTGAAAGGGTGTCGCAGAAAGGCATGTGGGAAATATATCAGCAATAGTTTTTTCAACGCGAGTTCGGGATAAGAACTTTATGATTTTCAACCAAGCAAAAGACAACATAGAGTATTGGGCGGCCTTTCAAGGTCGCCTGATTTATTTGTACAGTTTGGTGTTGTTAATCCCAGAGGACAAGCTGCCCGTTTG
>CAJTRC010000021.1 GCA_910578365.1 uncultured Muribaculaceae bacterium | reverse complement strand
GTCTATTGCTGACAGGTTGCTCCCCAGCAGAGCCTGTTTCCTCTTCAACCCTCTGACTGCAAAATTAATAGAAGTTGTGGAGAGTCGTGTTAAATAAGTGTTAAAATCTGCAAATCATTTGTACAGCAACATAGAAGCTCGCTATGCTCCTTCAATTCAGAGCTAAATTCGCCACGTGATTTTCGGCCGGGAATTAACATTTATTATTAAACACCCTCTTAGTAAGCGGAGTGGAGGCACTACTGACTCCTACGGCACAGTATTTCACGTTGCGACGGAGTCCTGCAGCCGTTCACCGTTAAAGCATTTATATACAGCTTCTCCAATGCCCGTGTTTGCGGGTTACAGCTATACGCCGTCACAACTTAAAAAAGGCCTCCGGACAATGTGTCCGGAGGCCTTTTTATTGCCTTATATCAGCTGATTAGAGCTGGGGGCCTGCAGCTACGAGAGCCTTGCCGGCGGCGTGGTTCTCATACTTCTTGAAGTTCTTAATGAAGCGTGCAGCCAGGTCTTCAGCCTTGGTGTTCCATTCCTCGACATTGGCGTAAGTGTCGCGGGGATCGAGAATCTTGGGATCTACGCCAGGGAGTTCGGTAGGAATTTCGAAGTCGAAGATGGGGAGCTTCTTGGTGGGAGCCTTGAGGATAGCGCCGTCGAGGATAGCGTCGATGATGCCGCGGGTGTCGCGGATCGAGATACGCTTGCCGGTGCCGTTCCAGCCGGTGTTCACCAGATAAGCCTTGGCGCCCGAAGCCTGCATACGCTTAACGAGTTCTTCAGCGTACTTGGTGGGGTGCAGTTCGAGGAATGCCTGACCGAAGCATGCCGAGAAAGTAGGAGTGGGCTCGGTGATGCCGCGTTCGGTACCTGCGAGCTTGGCGGTGAAGCCGCTCAGGAAGTAGTACTTGGTCTGCTCGGGAGTCAGAATCGATACGGGAGGAAGTACACCGAAAGCGTCGGCGCTCAGGAAGATTACGTTCTTGGCAGCGGGGCCGGTAGATTTCGGGCGAACGATGTTCTTGATGTGCTCGATGGGGTAGCTTACGCGGGTGTTTTCGGTTACGCTCTTGTCGGCGAAGTTGATTTTGCCGCCTTCTTCCACGGTAACGTTCTCCAGGAGAGCGTCGCGGGTGATTGCGTTGTAGATATCGGGTTCGCTCTCCTTATCAAGGTTGATAACCTTTGCGTAGCAGCCGCCTTCGAAGTTGAACACACCGTTGTCGTCCCAGCCGTGTTCGTCGTCGCCGATAAGCAGACGCTTGGGGTCGGTCGAAAGGGTGGTCTTGCCGGTACCGGAGAGGCCGAAGAAGATTGCGGTGTTTTCGCCGTTGAGGTCGGTGTTGGCCGAGCAGTGCATCGATGCGATGCCCTTCAGCGGCAGGAAGTAGTTCATCATGGAGAACATACCTTTCTTCATTTCGCCGCCGTACCAGGTGTTGATGATAACCTGTTCACGGCTGGTGATGTTGAATACAACGGCGGTTTCGCTGTTGAGGCCGAGTTCCTGGTAATTGGTGAGCTTGGCCTTCGATGCGTTGTAAACGATGAAGTCGGGGGTGAAGTTTTCGAGTTCTTCAGCGGTGGGGCGGATAAACATGTTGGTCACAAAGTGAGCCTGCCATGCCACTTCCATGATGAAACGCACAGCCATGCGGGTGTTTTCGTTGGCGCCGCAGAAGCCGTCGACAACGAAGAGGCGCTTGTTGCTGAGTTCCTTCTTGGCGAGGTCCTTCACAGCCTTCCAGGCTTCTTCGCTTGCGGGTTTGTTGTCGTTCTTGTATTCTTCGGATGTCCACCAGATGGTGTCCTTCGATTTTTCGTCGAGAACAATAAATTTGTCTTTAGGCGAACGACCGGTGTAAACGCCTGTCATTACGTTGACAGCGCCAAGTTCGGTTACCACACCCTTCTCAAATCCTTCGAGGGTAGGGAGAGTTTCTTCATTGAACAGTTCGTCATACGAAGGGTTGTAAACTACTTCGGTAGTTCCTTCGATACCGTATTTAACGAGGTCTTCTTTGATACCTGCGATACGGGCCTTCTTGATTTCTTCAAGTTTGCTCATTGCTATTGGAGATATTTGTTGTTGGTGTTTTCTGTTGTTATTGTACTGAACCTCCGGCGAGGCCTTGTAAACCGGATGCAAAGTTAGGAAAAATTTTCGGACTGACGAAACATTATGGAAATTTTTCTTTATTACTTCCAACTTATTTTCCCTTTTGCCCAAGTTCAACAAGCGCAAGCACGCTAAAGTTGGTGTAAAATAGTTAATTATTCGTACTCGTGGCCCGCTGGAAGTAGTACAGAAACAGCGCCGCCGCCAGACACAGGCTCACGGAAAAACTGAGTACTATGCCGTACAGGCCCATGCCTAAAGTGAAGCCGAAAAGATATGTCACCGGCACTCCCACTACTATGTAGCTGACGAAGGCTATCCACAGCATGGGCATTACGTGCGAGGTACCGCGCAGGGCGTTGGCAAAGTTGATCTGTGTGGCGTCGGCCACCTGATACAGTATCAGCGGGAACAGCAGGGTCATGGCAAGCGTCACTACGGCGGGGTCGGGCGTAAACAGCCCCATGATGCTACGGCCGAAGAATATAAAGGCCATACAGCTGCAGCACATCATCACCAGCAGGCAGCGGTAGCCGGCCCAGGCCACCGATCGCATGCCGCTGTTGGAGTTCAGACCGGCCTGATTGGCCACAAGCACGCTCACAGCCGTGCCCACGCTGTAATAAAGCGTAAAACCAAGGGTGCCGGTTACTATTATCACCTGGTATGCGGCCAGACAGATGTCGCCCTGCGGCAGCCAGCCGGCCATGACGGCACTGAGCGAGAAGCTGCCGCTCTCGCAGGCCATCTGCATGGCTACCGGAAATCCGCACAATGCCACAGGACGCAATGTACGCAGCGATACTGCAGCGCGCCTGAAACCGCCACTGTATACTTTATAGCGCCCGGCAAGAAAGAATACTCCCAGCAGCACCGCCGGACCCAGTATACGGCTCGCAAGAGTACTCAGGCCTGCGCCGAACAGCCCCAGCTCGGGCAGTCCGCAGTTGCCATAAATCAGCAGCCAGTTGCCAAGTATGTTCAGAGCGTTGGCCGACAGCATTATCCACATGGGCAGCTGCGAATTTCCGCGCGCATAGCTCCACTGGGCGAACACGTTGAACAGGCTCATCGGCACCAGTCCGGCCAGATACAGCAAGAAGTACGGCTTTATCAACGGCAGCAGCTTATCCGGCTGCCCCATGCGGTGCAGGTTGAAGTACACTGCCGTCATTATGGCCATAACCAAAACAGTAAAACTTACATTGACTATTACGCCCGAGCGTAGCGTGGAGCCCATTTGCTCCTTTTCTCCACGGCTGTACTGGGCGCCGAGTATAGGCGTGATGCCAAGTGCAAAGCCCATTATGGTGAACATGGCCATGTTGAAAAGGTTGTTCACAAACGAGGCTGCGGCAAGCGAATCGGTGTCGTAATGCCCCACCATGGCGGTATCGGCAAACACCAAAACAACAATCCCGACCTGCCCCACAAGTATGGGCAGGCCAAGATGTATGATAGCTTTGTAGTGCTTTCCCATTAATCGCGGCTGGAGCCGAAGAAACGGAGCAGATACAGGAAGAGGTTGATGAAGTCGAGGTAGAGGTTAAGTGCGCCAAGTGTGCTTACACGGCCTGCCTGACCGGGCATCATCTCGGCAAGACGGCGAATCTGTTGGGTATCCCAGGCGGTAAGGCCTACAAAGATTATCACGCCGGCAATGCTGATTATCCAGTCCATAGTGGAGCTTTTGAGGAATATATTCACCAGCGAGGCTATGATAAGGCCTATCAGGGCCATGAACAGTATCGAGCCCATCTTGCTGAGGTCCTTGTTGGTGAAGTATCCGTACACACTCATGGCGCCGAAGGTGCCTGCGGTGATAAAGAATGTCTTGACTATCGAGCCGGTGGTGTACAGCAGGAATATAGGCGTAAGTGCCAGGCCGTTGATTACCGAGAACAACAGGAACAGGCCAAAGCCTACAGCGGTACCCATCTTGTTGAGAGCTCCTCCGATGGAGAAGACTATCAGAAGTTCGGCACCCATCAGCACCCACATGAACCAGCTGTTGTTGGCCATGAAGCTCAGATAGGAATAGCTACTTGCGCAGAAAAGCGAGATAAAGGCGGTGATAAGCAGACCGAGGGTCATCTTAAGATACACCTGTTTCATTACGGCTGATACGCCGGCTGCCACGTAGCGGGGAGGTGTGGCGGTTTGGAAATTATTCATGGTTACTTTTTATAATGTTCATATTGTTAAAAATTATTACATCCTCTCGGGGACACGGATACCCAACAGAGCCAGAGTAGCTTTGATGGTGCGGGCGGTGACTTCGCTCAGTGCCAGACGCAGGCTGCGCTTGGCGGCATCATCCTCGCGGAGTATGGGGCAGTCGTGATAGAACTGGTTGTACTCCTTGGCCAGGTCGTAGGCGTAGTTGGCAATAAGGGCGGGCGAATAGCTGCGGCCGGCCTCGGCTATAAGCTGCGGCAGCGATGCCAGGCGCTGTATCAAAGCGGTTTCTTTTTCGCCGGGCTCTACAGCCGAGTAATCGCCTATGACGTAGCCCTGCTCAGCGGCACGGCGCACTACCGAGCGAATACGAGCATAGCTGTACTGTATGAACGGACCTGTGTTGCCATTGAAGTCGATAGACTCTTTGGGGTTGAAGGTCATGTTCTTGCGCGGGTCGACCTTGAGCAGGAAGTATTTCAGTGCGCCCAGACCTACGATTTCGGCAATTTCGTCGATTTCGGCATCGGTCATGCCTTCGCTGCGGCCCTGTTCGACTGCCACTTCGCGGGCTGTGGCCACCATTTCGGCCATCAGGTCGTCGGCATCAACCACAGTTCCTTCGCGCGATTTCATCTTGCCTTCGGGCAGCTCTACCATGCCGTAGCTGAAGTGTACCAGGTCTTTGCCCCATTTGAAGCCAAGGCGGTCGAGCAGCAGCGACAGTACCTGGAAGTGGTAGTTCTGCTCATTGCCCACCACGTAAATCATGCGGTCGATGGGAAAGTCGGCGAAACGCAGTTTGGCGGTGCCTATATCCTGTGTCATGTACACCGATGTTCCGTCGGCGCGGAGCAGCAGCTTGTGGTCGAGGCCCGCGTCGGTGAGGTCGGCCCAAACCGAGCCGTCGTCCTTGCGGTACATAATGCCTTTTTCAAGACCTTCGAGCACCTTTTCCTTGCCTTCGAGGTAGGTCTGCGACTCGTAATATATCTTGTCGAAGTCCACGCCCATACGCTTGTATGTCTGGTCGAAACCGGCGTATACCCAGTTGTTCATCATTTCCCAAAGGCCGCGGATTTCGGGGTCTTTTGCTTCCCAGCGGCGCAGCATGTCGCGTGCTTCGGCCATCAGGGGCGAAGCTGCCTCTGCAGCTTCTTTGCTGAGGGTTTTGTCGGCTTCCATCATGGCGCTGACTTCGGCTTTGTAATGCTTGTCGAAGTCTACGTAGCAGTCACCTATGAGGTGGTCGCCCTTTACGCCCAGCGACTCGGGAGTTTCGCCATTGTGCCATTTCTGCCATGCGAGCATCGACTTGCAGATGTGTATGCCGCGGTCGTTCACTATGTTGGTTTTCACCACACGGTTGCCACAGGCTTTGAGAATCTCGGCCAGCGAATATCCCAGCAGGTTGTTGCGCACGTGGCCCAGGTGCAGGGGCTTGTTGGTGTTCGGCGAAGAGTATTCCACCATCACCAGCGGCGACCCGTCGGTGGCTGTACGGAAACCGTAGTCGGCGTCTGCCGCCACAGAGGCCAGCACCTGACTCCACACGGTGGGGCGTATAACCAGGTTCAGAAAGCCTTTCACTACGTTGTAACGCTCTACGGCCGGCTCATGTTCAAGCAGATAATCGCCGATTTCCTTGCCTACAGCCTCGGGAGCCTTGCGGGCGGCCTTCACCCAGGGGAAAACTACTATGGTGAGGTTGCCTTCGAATTCTTTGCGGGTAGGCTGGGGCACAAGTGTATTTGGGGCGGCGTCAATGCCGTAAAGTTGTTTCACAGCAGCGCCTACGGCACTGCCTATAATTGTATCTACTGTCATTTTTTTTACCTTATTTTTCCGAGTTAAGGTGCAAAGTTACAAATTTTTCGCCAATGCGCAAAGCGCACGGGCCGCACTCGTTCAGAGGTATTTGTCGCCGAATTTCAGCTTGGCGTCGGACACCATGTTGCGTATGCTCTGCTCCTCGGCTTTGGGACATATCAGCAACACATCGCCGGCGTCGGACACAATATAGTCGTTAAGACCGCTTACTGCTATGAGCTTGTCGCCGCGCACTGCGAATATATTGCCTGTCGAATCATAACTGAGCACACGGCAGTTCTGTGTCACATTGGCGCTGGAGTTTTTGGGGCTGTTATCGTACAGCGAGCTCCATGTACCGAGGTCCGACCATCCGAAGTCCACAGTTTCCACATACACGTTCGATGCCTTTTCCATTACAGCAAAGTCGATGCTTATGCTCATACATGTGGGGAATTCTTCCTCGATGAAGGCGGTTTCGCCTTCGGTGCCTAATACGGCCAGACCGCGGTCGAACACCTGCGCTATCTCGGGCGAATGTTCGTGCATGGCTTTTATGATTGTTTCAGCTTTCCACAGAAATATACCTGAGTTCCAGAAGAACTCACCGGTTTCGAGAAACACCTTGGCCAGTTCGATGTCAGGTTTTTCGGTAAAAGTCTTGACCTTATTCAGACCGCGCTCGACCTCGCTGCCTATCTGTATGTAGCCGTAGCCGGTTTCGGGCCGCGAGGGATTTATGCCCAGTGTGAGCAGTGCCTCGTGGCTTTCCACAAATGCAAAGCCGCGGAGTATGCTTTCCTCGAATTGCTGCTCGCGGGTGATAAGGTGGTCACTGGGCATCACCACTATCGACGCCTGCGGGTCGCGGGCCTTGATGTGGTATGCAGCCCATGCTATGCAGGGGGCGGTGTTGCGGCGGGCCGGTTCGAGTAATATCGAGCGGGCCGGCAGGTCGGGCAGCTGTTCCTTTACCAGGGCGGCATAAGCCTCGTTGGTAACCACCAATATATTTTCTTTGGGCACAACGGGCAGTATGCGGTCGTAGCTCATCTGCAACAGCGAGCGTCCGGTGCCCAGAAAGTCGATAAACTGCTTGGGCATATTTGCGCGGCTGTATGGCCAGAAGCGACTACCTATGCCGCCGCACATAATCACGCAGTAGCGGTGCGAGCATATTTCTTGGTTGGTTGTAATCTGTGTCATATTGCGTTGAGGTTAGTCTATAATGTTTTCTTCTGCAATTATCGTGCCGTTCTTGGCAAGAGCTCTGCGGTAGCTGTAAAACAGTGCGGCAAACAGTGCGGCCACCGCCATACCGGCTCCGACAGCCACGCCGCGCGCAAGCCCGAATCCTTCGGGCGAAGGGGCGAACAGCAGGTAGCTTATACTCACCACGGTCATGTACAGAGCCGGCACCATGGCTATGTAGTAGTTTTTGCCATGCCGCAGCATCCACACACTCACGGCCCAGAGGGTGAACACGGCAAGGGTCTGGTTGCACCAGGCAAAGTAGCGCCACAGTACCTGAAAGTCGATTTGCACAAGCAGGAATGTGACAGCGAACAGGGGCAGCGACACAAAAATGCGCCGCATGGTTTTCTTCTGGTCAATTTTCAGGAAATCGGCTACAATCAAGCGTGCCGAGCGCAACGCCGTATCGCCGGTGGTGATGGGTGCCGCCACCACTCCCAGCAGTGCCAGAATGCCGCCGAAAGTGCCCAGCCAGCCCACTGATATATCGTTGACGAGTGTGGCTGCCGAGTGGCCTTCACCTGCCATATAGGCGCCCAGCGAGTCGTAGCTGCCGGTAAAGCTTATGGCCGCGGCCGCCCATATCAGAGCCACTATGCCTTCGGCCACCATGGCGCCGTAAAACACCGGACGCCCCAGTTTCTCGCTCTTAATGCAGCGGGCCATCATTGGCGACTGCGTGGCATGGAAGCCCGATATAGCTCCGCAGGCTATCGACACGAACATCATCGGAAATATGGGATATCCGTCGGCACGGCGGCTCTGAAGACCGTCAGCAATGCCGTCGGGTATGCTTACTCCGCCGAACAGCAGGTATACCAGCAGGCCTCCGGCCATAAACAGCAGCGCGAAGCCGAACACCGGGTACAGCGAGCCAATCAGCTTGTCGACAGGCAGAACGGTAGCGCAGACATAGTAGGCAAAAATAATCAGCACCCATACTTCGCCGCTTAGCCACGCAGGGGTCATGCCGGCCAGGATACCGGCGGGCGAGGTCACGAACACAGCTCCAACCATCAGCAGCAGCACTATGGAAAATATCGCCATCACGTTCTTGACGCCACGGCCAAGCTGGCTGCCAACGATTTCGGGCAGCGACAGACCACCCATGCGCACCGATATCATGCCCGACAGAAAGTCATGAACCGCCCCGGCGAAAATCGTGCCTAACACAATCCACAGAAAAGCGGCCGGCCCAAACATCACACCCATAATGGCTCCGAATATCGGGCCAATGCCTGCGATGTTGAGAAACTGTATCAGAAACACCTTCCAGGTAGGCATGGGCAGGTAGTCAACGCCGTCGCGCCGGGTATATGCGGGGGTAGGGCGCCCGGCATCGGTGCCGAAAGCTTTCTCTACAATGGCACCGTATATGAAATAGCCGCCGAGCAGAACGGCCAGTGATATTAGAAAAGCTGTCATGGTATGACTGTTAGAGCCTGTTAATAACCAATGTGAACGCCGGGGCGGTCAATCTTTGAGTGATATATCTTTAGAGGGTGTTGACATTAGTTTTTAAACAAGCTATTATTATGATTTCCAAAATTAGCAATAATGCCCGACACAACAAAATCTTTAATTATTTTTATGCAATTTTTGGCTGGTGCCACTATTTTGCATAACTTTGCAGAAAAGCAACCAAACTGACATGGAAACCAAGTACAAACGCATACTTCTTAAACTCAGCGGCGAATCACTCGCCGCCGGTACCGGACACGGCATCGACACCGACCGCCTGAATGCTTACGCACAGCAGATAAAAGCGGTAGTCGACGCCGGCGTACAGGTATCGATAGTAATCGGCGGCGGCAATATATTCCGCGGACTCTCGGGTGCATCGCGCGGCTTCGACCGTGTGAAAGGCGACCAAATGGGCATGCTCGCCACCGTAATCAACTCTCTCGCCCTCAGCTCGGCCCTCAACGCCATCGGCCAACCGGCTCAGGTCTACACGGCCATCAACATGTTTCCCATCGGCGAGCACTACAGCAAGTGGCGCGCCATCAGCTCCATGGAGCGTGACGAGGTAGCCATTATATCGGGCGGCACAGGCAACCCGTTCTTCACCACCGACACCGGCTCGGCTCTGCGGGCCATCGAGGTGGAGGCCGACGTTATGCTCAAGGGCACACGCGTCGACGGAGTATACACCGCTGACCCTGAAAAAGACCCCAAGGCAACAAAATTCGACAGCATCACCTACGACGAAGTATACAACCGCGGACTCAAGGTAATGGACCTCACCGCCACAGCTCTGTGCAAAGAAAACAAGATGCCCATAATTGTATTCGACATGGACACCGAAGGTAATCTGGCACGGCTAATCGCAGGCGAAAATATCGGTACTCTGGTATATTAAACTAAAATTCAGATAAATAATGACTGACCCCCAAACCTATCTCGGCCCGGCTGAAGAGAAAATGGAACTTGCCGTGGCTTTCCTCGACGAATCACTCGCACACATCCGCGCCGGAAAGGCGAATCCTAAAATCCTCGACGGTATCCGTGTGGATTACTATGGCAGCGCTGCCCCCATCAGCAATGTGGCAAACATAAGCGTGCCGGATGCCCGCACCATTACCATAACTCCGTGGGAGAAGAGCATGTTCAAGGAAATCGAAAAGGCTATTATAAACTCCGAACTCGGTATCACACCCGAAAACAACGGCGAAGTTATACGCATTTCTATTCCACCGCTGACCGAAGAACGACGCAAAGCCCTGGTAAAACAGTCGAAAGCAGAAGCCGAGCAGGCTAAGGTTTCGGTTCGCAACGCACGCCGCGACGCAATCGAAGGCCTCAAGAAAGCCATCAAGCAGGGTATGCCCGAAGACGTTGAGAAAGATGCCGAAGCGTCGGCCCAGAAGCTGCACGACAAATTTCTTAAGAAAATCGACGACCTCTTCTCGGCCAAGGAAAAAGAAATTCTAACTGTGTAACATGATTAAAAACCTGCTTTTCGACCTCGGAGGCGTAATAATGGATATCGAACGCCGCAACTGTGTTGCGGCGTTCGAAGCCCTCGGCCTCCCCGATGCCGACTCGTTCTTTGGCGAATACAGCCAGCAAGGGCCTTTCATGGCTCTGGAAGAAGGCCTGATTTCCGTTGACGAATTTCACAATCGCATGCGCGGCTACTTTCCGCACACGGTAAGCGACAGCGAAATCGATGCCGCCTTTCTGCGCTTCCTCACCGGCATACCTCAGTACCGCCTCAAGGCCCTGCGACAGCTGCGACGCCGATTTGGAATTTATTTGCTGAGCAACACCAACGAAATTATGTGGCACAGCATGATAGCCGATGAATTCACAAAAGAAGGTCTTACTCGCGAGGACTATTTCGACGGTATGGTGACCTCATTCAACGCCAAAGCCCTGAAACCTGACACCCGCATTTTCAATTACGCCTGCGACACCCTCGGCATCAAACCCGATGAAACATTATTCATCGACGACTCGCAGCGCAACCTCGACTCCGCAGCGGCGCTCGGTTTCAACACCCTGCTTGTAAAACCAGGCGAGGAATTCGCCGAAAACATAGCCAAATATCTAAGTGAGTAAAATAGCGGCCATAGGAATGTTCGACGGCGTGCATCTTGGACACCGTCACCTCTGGCAGCAGATTGCCGCCCTTGCCAAGGCCGGAGCAGGCACGTCGCTGGCCATAACTTTCCGCAATCATCCGCTCCAACTTATTGCTCCGCAACGTGCTCCGCTGTCGCTCGGACCGGTGGAACAGCGTGTGGAACTGCTGCGGCAAGCCGGTGCTGACGATGTGCTTATACTCGACTTTACCCCGGCCCTGCGCGCACTTACCGGAGCTGAGTTTGTAAAACTGCTTGTAAAAGATCACGGAGTCACCGACCTGGTGATGGGTTTCAACAACAGCATAGGCAGTGACCGCATATCAGCTGCCGACGATTACCGGCGCCTTGCCGACGATACCGGCGTGAGGCTGCATCCGGCAGCGGAGTTCCGCCTGGGAGCTGACCGCACTGTAAGCAGTTCGGCCATACGCAGCTCTCTGGCCAAAGGCGATGTCGAATGCGCCAACAGCCTGCTGGGGCGCCCATATAGCATCAGCGGCACCATAACCCATGGCAAACAGCTGGGGCGCACCATAGGCTTCCCTACGGCCAATGTCGAGGCTTTCGACCCTCGTCAGGCCATGCCGGGCAACGGAGTATACGCTCTGGACGTGATTCTGCCCGACGACAGCACACACCGCGCCATGGCAAATATCGGGCATCGGCCCACCGTCGACAGGCAGCCCGACGCACAGACCACCGTTGAAGTGAATATTTTCGATTTCGATGGCGACCTCTATGGACAGCCACTTACTTTGCTGTTTCTCAAACGCCTGCGCAGCGAGCAGGGCTTCGACTCTCTCGAAGCCCTCCGCAGTCGCCTTGAAGAAGACCGTCGCATGGCCATGGCGCTGTGAGCACAGCAGGCATTCACTCTAACCTTTCTTTCACGTAAGGAGTTGGTCGCAGCCCGTAAGCCTTCGAAAGATATTGGCGCGCCTTATCCATATCGCCTGTATCGGCGTAATAATTGCCCAGATACAGTAGTGTTGTATAGTCGTCAGGGCTTATCTCAAGCACTGCCTGCCACTGCTCCACCGCTTTGTCCATATCGCCGCACAGCATGTATCCCTGCGCCATGGCACTGATATATTCAGTACTCCGGGGCAGACCCCGGTGCATGCGTCCGGCATACTCCACAATCATGGGGCCATCGGCGCGTAACATATAATAATTCAGCAAGGCAGCGTCAACAGGTCTGCTCAGCCAGGGCATCTCGCGGGCGGCCATACTCATAAAGTCGCCGTACACCGAAGCATGACCGGTGTCGAACGAAAGCTCGCGCACACGTTCGAACAGAGGATATATACCCACACCGTGAGCCGACGAACGCTCCAGCAGGTCGGTCATGCGCAGCGTATCTGTCATAAGCGCCGAGGCTACAATGGCATGGGCGTAGGAGTCGAGCGAATCGGGCCGTTCGGCCAGCATCAGTTCGTACAGGGCCTGGGCGCTGGCCCACTCACCCTCTCCGAAGTATTTCGAGGCCTTGCGGGCCACCTGTCCGTAATCAGCAGCATGCGCAATCACTGACACAGCCGCCAAAAGGCAGAGTATTAGCTTATGTTTCATTTTCAATATTTAAACGACGAGCCGCCGAGAAACTCGCGCAGCAGACTCGTGGGCGGTATCATCTCGGCGCTGATAGGCAGGAAGTGGCTCAGGAACTTGCGCAGACGGTATGCCTCGCCGTATTCGGGCACATCGCCGGGCACACTTTTGAGAATTTCGTCGCCGTATTCTTTCATTACGCCCAGCTCAAACAGCAGCGACGAGTTGAAAGTGGCATCGGCGTTCTCCTGATAAGGGAATATCCAGCGTTCCTCGCCGCGACGCACGCTGGGCCAACGGCGTATGGTTTCTTCGGCCGATGCGCCGCGGTATTTGTAGTCGCGGATTATGCGGCGCAGCAGACGGTTGTCGGTGGTCGGCACCCAGTTGTGGTCGTCGACCGACAGTGTGGTCAGGGCCGATACATACACTCTGAACTTCATGTCCTCGGCTATCGAGGCTGTCAGTTCAGGATTAAGGCCGTGTATTCCCTCTATGAGCAGTATACCGTTGTCCTGCAACTTTATGGTATGCCCCTTGTACTGGCGGCATCCCAGTTCAAAGTTATAGCTCGGCAACTCCACCTCCTCGCCGCTGAGTATGCGGTTGAGGTCGGAGTTGAACTGCTTAAGGTCGAGAGCGTAAAGCGATTCATAGTCGTAATCGCCGTCGGCGTCGCGCGGAGTATCTACTCGGTTTATGAAATAATCGTCGAGCGATATCATCTGCGGTTTCAGCAGATTGGTCATCAGCTGTATTGCCAGACGCTTTGTAGTGGTGGTCTTGCCCGACGACGACGGACCTGCCACCAGCACCACACGGGCGCCGCCACGGCGGTAACGGGCTGTAATCTCGTCGCTGATACGGGCTATTTTCTTGTCGTGCAGCGCCTCGGCCACATTTATCAGGTCGGATGTACGGTTACGCAGCACCTCTCTGTTGAGTTCGCCCACATCGCTCACGCCCACAATGCTGTTGAATTGCATGTAGTCGGTAAATGCCCGATACATTTTCTCCTGAGTCAGCGGCTGAGGAGGCACCGATTCGTCGGCGGGGTCAAAGCCCAGCAGCAGCATGCCTTCCTTGTACGGAATCAGGTCGAATACCTTCAGCTGAGCGGTAGAGTAGGCCAGGGCACCATAATAGCTGTCGTAGATTTCACCGAGTTTGTAGTACGATGTATATAGGCTGCGTGTGGTTTCGAGCAGGCGCACTTTGTCGTGGAGGCCCTGGTCGCGGAATTTTTCTATTACATCGCTTGTCAGGCGCTCCTTGCGCACGAAACGCAGGTCGGCCTCTACAATACGGCGCATTTCATCGCGCAGGCGGCCCACCACTCCGGCATCGGGGGTTATATCGCCGTGAAGGCGACAGTAGTAGCCCTGCGATATGGAGTGTTCTATAGTAAGCCTTACGCCGGGATACAGGCGCGTGATGGCCAGATACAGCACCATACACAGCGAACGGGTGTATACTCGCCGTCCGCTGGCCGAATTACGAGGCAGAAACTCCACCATCTTCGGATGATACACGGCATAGCCAAGGTCCTCGTTTTTGTAGTTAACAAGGGCACACAGCGGCTCGAAGTCCAGCGCCGGACGTATCCGGTCAAGAATATCCACCAGACGCTCGCCTCCGTATATATCAACGTACCGGCCGGTGTTGCGGCAATACACTTTCAGTTGTTCACTCATAATTTCAGCAGATAATATAATTCAGAACCGGCTCTTATCAAAGTCGGACCGATATATGCAAACTTACACAAAATATTCTGTTTTAGAACAAGTAGTTCTGTTAATTTGTTTTAAACACATGATACGTTTCTATGCTTGCGAAGACAACGGTTTCGTAGAGAAAACCGAGTGGCAGCCCCATTATTGGATAAATGTGGAAATGCCGGATACCGATGAATGCGAACTGATATGTTCGCAATGGGGAGTGCCGTGTTCGTTTGTGGAGAATGTGGCCGACGTTGACGAACGCCCGCGATTCGAACGCGAGAACGGCTGGCTGCTCACTATCGTACGGATTCCTGTCCACGACAAAAGCAACCCCATGGTATACCACACAGTGCCTATAGGCATAATGACCAAGAACGAATATATCGTAACCCTGTGCTTCGCCGAAACCGAAATGATTCCGGATTTCATCGACCACAGCAACCGCAGGCATATCATCGTCGACAACCAGCCGGACTTTGTTCTGAGGCTGATTTTTTCGTCGACCTACTGGTTTCTGAGCTATCTCAAGCAAATCAACGACACCGTAGCCGAATACACCAAGCAGCTCGAACGCAGCGTGCGCAACGAAGCTCTGCTGTCGCTGATGCAGTTGCAGAAAGCGCTGGTGTACTTCAATACCTCGCTGCAGGGCAACCGCCTGCTGACTGACCGCCTCAACAAGGTGTTCGCCGACGACTGCGACGCCGACCTGCTCGAGGATGTAGAAATCGAACTCTCGCAGGCCACAAACACCGTCAACGTGTATATGGAGATTCTGTCGAACTCCATGGACACCTTCGCATCGGTTATATCCAACAACGTCAACGACGTTATGAAAACCATGACCTCGCTGTCGGTAATTCTGATGGTGCCCACGCTGATTGCCAGTTTCTACGGCATGAACGTGGACGTATGGTTCAGTTCAGCACCTGCCGCCTTCGGATGTATAATCCTGATATCGTTCGGTCTGGCATCCATAGTATGGTATTTCATCCGCCGCGCCCACTGGATATGAAATTTGTGTTTATGACTTTTTATATGTAATTTTGTGGAAGAACTCCAACGTATTATATATGAAACGCATATACACCGCTATCGCCGCCATGCACACTCAGTAATCTCGCACTTGTATTTGCGCACCCTACTCAGCCGGAGATAAAACAATACAAAGGCGTTGTAATTCCATTCAACCTCGAAATGGAATACCCCTACCATAACCCTGTATACAACGAGTTCATTATAAATTATCTGGGAAAATACCGCAATTTGGGAACATTTTATCTGCAAGGTCATCCCAACTCATGGGACGACGTCCGCTGGAACGAGTTCACCCGCATTATCGACCGCCTGAAGGCCGACGGCGTCAGATTCATGACCATATCGGAATATCTCAGAGATGACGCCCACAGTATATGATTTTGTAATTTAAATATTTTGTACTAAATTTGTAGTGCCGAATCACAACCTGCACGTTATCGCGTATAGGAGAAAGAGGAGGTGTACATATAGAATAAAAGCGTGTATCAACATCGCTTCTGTCCATGGCTATCTGAAATCTGGCAGTTTCAAAGCAAGGTCAAAGACGAAGCAACCGGTAAACGCCGCATCGGGTATGAAACCACATACTCGTCTGCCGACGCATATCTGCGCCGACAGGCGGTGTGTCGATTCATAATGCGTGCGGGCCCCAACGGTTGCTCATCCGACCTTGCGGGCCCCGCCAGAGCCACAGATAGCGGATGAGCGACATTTCAAGGCTCAGCACGCTCTTTTGTCAATATACTTTCCGTTCGGAACTGGGCCCCGGGCAAGTATACCTTTACAATGTACAAGTGCAAGATTGCCGAAATCGACATAGGAACGATGATTCGCCGCAAAGTCGAAGAGCAACACTGGTCATACACAGCCTTTGCCTCCGCCATCGGCTGCTCGCGCTCGGCACTGTATAACATATTCAACAACCGCGACATAAGCGTAATAAGGCTGCTGAAAATATCGGAAGTGCTCCGACATGATTTTTTCACCGAGATATGCGGCACACTACCTGCCGCAGGCAATCCGGTACCCGACAGTTTTGTGGCCATACGCCTTTGCAACGGACGCCCGGCAATCGGCGACCTGCCGCCGGAAATAGCGGCATTGATACGCCGCGAAATTGACAGTTGTACCGAATTGTGACAATTCCGTACACAAAGCAATACACCCTATAAGGTTCTCTATGGACGTTATTATCTAACTTTGCGCTCAAATCAATAGTAAACCACACATGAACAAACTTTTATACCTGGCCGTCGCAGCCGGATTAATAGGGTGGAACTCCGCCGAGGCAAAACGTGTCAAACTCAACTACAGCGTAATTGATGTGCCGGAAGAAGGCGGCGTAAAATTCGAACAGATTACCGAGGATTCCGACTGTGTGAACAAAGAAGGACTTGTATCAAAGGCTAAAGGAATGTTCGGAATCAAGAACCTTTCTAAAATCGACTGGTGGGTAAATCCACGTATAGCAGTATCGCCTGACGGAAGCAAGGTAGCCTACCTCAACTGGAAGAACAGAACATCGAATGTGATGGTAAAAGATGCCCATCGAGGCGGAGCAAGCACACAACGCACATTCCGCGCCAATGTAACCGACTTCACATGGAGCCCCGACGGAAACACAATCTGTTTTACCGAATTCCGCTCCGGTCATTTCGGCGTGTACCTTGTTGACGCCAGCCAGGGCACCGTTGTACGCCAGATAAGCACCGGCAACGAAAATGATTTCGCAGGCCAGATAACAGCCGACGGAAAACACATTCTTTTCCACCGCGGTGAAGGCCCGGGAGCATACAGCATCTGGAGCTACGACCGCGAAAAGAATCTGTTTTCAAATTATTCGCGCGGCATGACTCCATGCCTTATCCCCGGCGAAAAAGACGTAATATATTGCGGCAGATACACCGACAAACGCGAAAGCGAAATATGGCGCGTAAACCTCTCAAGCGGCGTAGAGGAAATTCTGCTATCACAGCCGGGGCGCAGTTTCACCACCCCGGTACTTTCGCCAGACGGACGATGGCTGCTTGTAACAGGTGCTTCTATGGACGAGAAAGGCAAAGACATAAACACCGACCTTTTTGTAATCCGCACCGACGGTACTCAATTCACACAGCTCACCTACCATCCGGGCAATGACCTATCCGGTGTATGGGCACCCGACGGCAAAAGCATCTACTTCCTGTCGCAGCGAGGTTCCATAGAAGGCACATTCAATGTATGGAAAATGAACTTTAACCTTTGATATAACCAAACAAACACATATTAGCAATGAGAAAAATCCTTACAATCATCACAGTTATTGCCGCTGCACTGAGTTTCAGCGCAAACGCACAGCGTGCCGGTGAGTACAATCTCGGCACAAGCGATGCTAATTTTTCAAAATCAGGCATATTCTCCGAAATCGGCCTGGGTGTAGCCTGCGGCGACATTGAAAGCGATCTGGGTCTGAGCGTAGGTCTGGGTTACCGCTACCACTTCGGCAGCGGCTTATGCTGGGATATTCTGCGTGTGGCCTACTATGCACCCTCCACAACCACCGCTTTCGAAGAAGGATCGTCGATGCGTTTCCTCTCCGGCATCCGTTACAACTCAGCCCCGGTTCTGGCCGATAAGCCGCTATACGCCACCTTCGCCGCCGGTTACCAGATGAACGTAAACGATTTCGAGAGTTGGCATGGTTTCGCATACGAGTTCGGCGTAGGTGTGGTACTGAATCCCGCAGTATCGCTCGGTCTTATGTGGGAAGGCAACGTGGCCCACTATGATTTCGGGTTTGACAGTGCAAACGCCAACTTCGGCATTTTCGGTGTAAAGCTGGGAATACAATTCTGATTTTCAGAAAAAGAATATTAACGTATTAAATGGAGCGGGACCGGCCTGCTCCATTTTTATTTGTTCCATAATCCCAAGAAACCCACGTTAACACTTTTTGGTAAAAAAAAGCTATCGATTTCAGCTATTTGACGTAACTTTGCACCTGATTTCACCGTTTATAGTTAACATAAACACCAAACTTAGATATGGACAAGATAGAACTCAACATCGAGAACGCCTTGAGTGCCCTCAAGCCCGGCGCTTTCGATTCACTCGCCCCTGTGGCTCAGGATGCTTTCAAAACTCTCGTCAGCGGCAGCGGCGCAGGCAACGACTTCCTCGGCTGGGTAAAACTCCCCTCTGAAACTACTGCCGAACTTCTCGCTGACATCAAGGCTACCGCCGAAGATCTCCGCACTAAATGCCAGGTTGTAGTAGCCATAGGCATAGGCGGCAGCTATCTGGGTGCCAAGGCTGTAATCGAAGCTCTCAGCAACAGCTTTGCCGCTTACCGTCACGAAGGCTGCGAGGTTCTCTTCGCCGGCCAAAACATAGGCGAAGATTACCTTTATGAGCTCAGCGACTACCTCAAGGACCGCCAGTTCGGCATTGTGGTAATATCAAAATCGGGTACCACCACCGAGCCGGCCATAGCATTCCGTCTGCTCAAGGAGCAGCTCGAAAAGCAAGTAGGCCGCGACGAAGCAGCAAAGCGCATCGTCGCCATCACCGACGAAAGCAAGGGTGCCCTGCGCAGCCTCGCCACTGAAGAAGGCTACAAGACATACGTGATTCCCGACAACGTAGGCGGTCGATTCTCAGTCCTCACACCCGTGGGCCTGCTGCCCATAGCCGTAGCAGGGTTCGACATCGAAGCCCTCGTTGCAGGCGCAGCCCGCATGGAGCGTGCCACTCTCGAAGGCAAAGACAACACATCGCTCACATACGCGCAGACCCGCAACGCACTCTACCAAGCCGGCAAGAAAATTGAGATTCTGGTCAACTACAATCCCAAGCTCCACTACTTCGGCGAATGGTGGAAGCAGCTCTACGGCGAAAGCGAGGGCAAAGACCACAAGGGCATATTCCCCGCATCGGTCGACTTCTCGACCGACCTCCACAGCATGGGCCAGTGGATTCAGGAGGGCGAACGCACCATCTTCGAAACAGTTATCTCTGTAATCGAACAGAAGCACAATGTTGTGATTCCGTCAGACAACGCCAACCTCGACGGCCTCAACTACATAGCCGGCAAACGAGTTGACGAAGTGAACAAGATGGCAGAACTCGGCACTCGTATCGCCCACGTAGACGGCGGAGTGCCCAACATGCGTATAACCATCCCCTGCTTGCGCGAAGACTATCTGGGCGAGCTGATTTACTTCTTCGAGGCCGCCTGCGGTATCTCGGGCTATATACTCGACGTGAATCCGTTCAACCAGCCAGGCGTCGAAGCCTACAAGCGCAACATGTTCGCACTGCTCGAAAAACCCGGCTACGAAGCCGAAACTGCCGCAATCAAGGCAAAACTGTAAACCTGCACCTATTACAGGCATATAGCAATTACAGGCACGGACGGCCATAAAAGTATGGCTCTCCGTGCCTGTCGGCTATGGGCATACAGCATTTTTTGCGTTAATAAATAGTTAAATTTTAAGCTTTAGGCCTGTATGTAAAGGCTAATTGCTAATTTTGTGCCTATGTTCGCATATCTGACCATAGATCAAGGCAACTCAAGCACCAAGGCCGCACTGTGGGAAAACGGTGAGATTAAAAACCGTTTCTGTGTGCGCGACGGCGAAATTCAGGCTATCAAAGACTTGACAGCCGGCTGCAAGCTCCCCTTAAAGGCGGCCCTGTGCAGTGTAGCCGATTCGCAGGCCCGAATGCTGATGACTCTCGAAAGATACGGCATCGACACCGTGGACATAAACTGCCGCACCACGATGCCCCTGAAGATAAATTACCGCACGCCCGAAACTCTGGGCGCCGACCGCATTGCAGCGGCAATGGGCGCCTTTGACCTCTACGGTGGAAAGCCAATACTGGTGGCCGACATAGGCTCGGCTGCCACCTACGACATGGTAACAGCCGACGGCCAATACCTGGGCGGAAACATATCGCCCGGTCTGGGCATGCGCCTGAGGGCCTTGAACAGTTTCACAGCCCGACTGCCGCTGGTCGACGCCTACGACGGCCCGACCGCCCTGTTCGGCGCCGACACTCGCGAGGCTCTGCGCTCAGGAGCCGTTTACGGTGTAACCGCCGAACTCGAATTCTACGCCCGCCACACCGGCCCGGACGCCAAAGTGGTGCTTACCGGAGGGTGGGCCGACGTGATCGCCACCCACACGAGCATAGAATGTATAGTAAACCACGACCTCGTATTAATAGGATTAAACAGCATACTCACATATAATGAAGCTAAAATTTCTTGC
Source organism: uncultured Muribaculaceae bacterium (assembly GCA_910578365.1). Taxonomy (GTDB): domain Bacteria; phylum Bacteroidota; class Bacteroidia; order Bacteroidales; family Muribaculaceae; genus CAG-873. Next base: position 12,386 of record CAJTRC010000021.1, on the reverse strand, counting down.
TAAAACATTGGCCGCCGTAATCATAGCCGGCGCAAGCGCTTTCGCCGCTCACGCCCAGAACGGCACTCTTACTCCTTACTCGCGCTTCGGCTACGGCATGCTCCGCGACAACGCCACATCAGCCCAGCGGTCGATGGGCGGTATAGGCTACGCCATGAACTCAGGCCGACAGATTAACGTGATGAACCCCGCATCATACGCCCGAATCGACTCTCTGACCTTCCTGTTCGACATGGGTGTGGACTTCACCTCGGTATGGATGAATGAAGAAGACGTAAATGAAAACCATATCGGCGGCGGACTCGACTATATCAACATGCAGTTCCCTCTCGGACGCTACATGGGTGCAAGCGTAGGCGTGTTGCCATACTCGTCGGTAGGCTACTCGTTCGGCAACTCGATAGACAACGGCTCGGAGGCCCGCGAGGGCGGCGGCAGCATCAACATGCTGTACTTAGGTGTGGCTGGCCGGCTGTTCAAAGGCTTCTCCATAGGCGCTAACATCAGCTACATGTTCGGAACAATATATAACGACACCTACGCCTACACCTCGACCGGCTCAACCTCGCTGCTCGAACGCCAGATTGACGTACGCGACTTCCATCTCGACTTCGGCGCCCAATATAACTTCGACATCGCCCGCAACACCTTTACCCTGGGCCTGACATACTCACCCGGCAAGAAACTGCTTGGACACTACCGCGAGTACTTCTACGACCCCACGGTTGAAAACACTCCCGAACAAGAAGCCCGGAAACTATCCGGCAACTACTCGCTGGCCGAAAGCTGGGGCGCCGGTATCAACTGGCGCTGGGACAACCGGCTGATGCTTGAGGCCGACTTCACCTATCAGCCCTGGAGCAAAGCCAAGTTCCCGGGCATCGATGCCGCAGGCAACAATATTGACAACGCTTTGGCCGACCGTTACAAAATTGCCGTGGGCGGTGAATTTGTACCGGCACCCCGAGGCAGCTACTTCAAACGCATACATTATCGAGCTGGCGGTTATTGGAATCGCGACTACCTGCAGATTCGCGGCAACAACCTCAAGGAATACGGAGCCTCGATAGGTTTTGGCCTGCCGGTACCAAGCTTCAAGACCATGGTAAACCTTGGACTCGAATGGAAACAACGTCAGGGTACTCCCAACCCGATGATTAAAGAAAACTACATATTCGTTACCCTGGGTATCAACTTCAACGAAATGTGGTTCCGCCAGAATAAACTCTATTGATGCGACGCCTCCCGCTGATATTGCTCATTGCGGCTATACTGCATACATCACAGGCCTGCAGTGAGGAAAAGCATGAATATGTAGCCAATGCCGGTGAGCGCACCCCTACGATGTGCACCACCGACGTCAACACCTTCGTAAGCGACTCCGGATACACCAGATACAAAATCGAAACTCCGCTATGGGTGATGTACGAAGACGCCGAAGACCCTTACTGGCACTTCCCCGACGGGCTGCACCTGCTGCAGTTCGACAAAGAAATGAACCCCGAGGCGTCGATTGACTGCGACTCGGCCCGCTTCTTCAGCGCAAGAGGCCTTTGGCAGCTTGACGGACACGTGGTGGCCGTAAACACCATGCGCGACAGCTTCCTTACCAACCAGCTGTTCTGGAACCGCACCTCGCGCAAGGTTTACTCCGACTCATTTGTACACATTGTCCGCACCGACCATATACTCGAAGGCTACGGCTTTGAAAGCGACGAGCAGATGAACTCCTATAACCTGAAACACCCCACAGGAATTATTCCGGTTGAGCGCAGCCAGTTCGGCTCTTCTGCCGCCACTGCCCCACAGGCCGACAGCACTGCCGATGCTCCTGCACGGACAACACCAGGCCGCCGACGCGCCCCGGCGGCACAATGACTACCACACACCAAGCGGCCAACCCCATATAATCCATCCCTAAAAAATGACCTGGTTAATAATAGCATTAGTTTCTCTACTGTTCTCCGGCCTGTTTTCCGGCACCGAGATGGCATTCGTCACCTCCGACCGGGTACGCATGGAAATCGACGTGAAACGCGGCGGAATACTGGCACGGATAATCAACCGTTTCTATGCCAACAGCGAATTTTTCATCAGCACCATACTGGTGGGCAACAACATCATGCTGGTAATTTACGGTATGGGCGCGGCGGCACTGATTGAGCCATGGCTCGAAAAACTGGGTCTGGGACAGACTCTGGTGCTTTTGGGCCAGACTCTTATCTCCACTGCCGTGATACTGATCACCGGCGAATTCGTGCCCAAGACCGTGTTCGGCGTAAACCCAAACCGCTCGCTCAAGATTGTGGCCCTGCCCATATACATATTCTACATAGTACTGTACCCGATTTCGCTGCTGGCCACATGGCTGTCGAGGCTGCTTATGAAGATTCTGGGCGTAAAAGACACCAAACCGCGCCTGAGAGTGCTGTCAATCGGCGACCTCAACGAGTATCTCGACTCTACAATCGACGAACTCGAGGAAAAGAAAACCGAGGTTGAACACGAAGTAAAGATTTTTCGCAACGCACTCGACTTCTCAAGCACACGTCTGCGCGACTGCATGACACCCCGCAACGAACTTGTGGCCGTAAACATCGACTCCACCGACCGCGACCAGCTCGTAAAACTCTTTACCGAAAGCGGACGCAGCAAAATAATTGTTTACCGCGAAAACATCGACAATATCACAGGATACATACACGTACGCGAGCTTTTCGAACCTGAAAGCGACTGGCACGAACACATACGCCCGGTGCTGTACGCCCCCGAAAACCTGCTGGCCAACAAAATGATGCGACGCATGCTGCAACAGAAAAAATCGGTGGCGGCTATAGTGGACGAATTCGGAGGCACAGCCGGACTCGTAACCCTCGAAGACCTGGTGGAGGAAATATTCGGCGACATCGAAGACGAACACGACCGCACCGGCCTGACATCGCGACAGCTGTCCGACGGTGTATGGGAATTCAGCGGTCGCTGTGAGATTGCCGACATAAACGAGCAGTTCCACCTCGACCTCCCCGAAGACGATGCCTACCAGACCATAGCCGGCCTTATTCTGCACGAAACCGGCACCATACCCGAAGAGGACTCGCAGGTGGCCATCGGACCCTACCGCTTCGACATAATTCGTAAATCGGCCACACGCCTCGAACTCATACGTGTAAGCCTGCTCGCTCCGGCCCAGGAGTAAGGCCTGCACCTATGGCGCCACCTTGGCGGCCAGCAGGCGGTGTCCTATGCGGCAGTAGAGGCATTTTCGGCAGTCGCAGTAAGTGGTGCGCAGCTGTATCAGAGCCTGCGAGGTGAAAGCATCGCTGCACTTTATCCCCAACTGACCGAACAGGCGGGTATACACGTTGCTCTCGCCGCCTATCTGCTGCAGCATCTCCACGGACCGCTCACGGCGTCGGCCGTCGTCGTGCACCACGCTGTAGGCATGCTGCAGGGGTATGACCATGTTTATTATAAGCGAATCTATCATACTGTCGCTCATGGCGCGCACAGTCGGAGCCTTCTCGCACTCAAAATTATAGCGGCGCGACCAGTAACCTGTCATGTCGATACGGAACAGCTCGCGGGCTTCGTCGAGGCTATCCACGCTCAGCGCCCCGGAACCTGCGCTGAAACCGTCGGCCATCATCGCAGCCAGATAAGCCAGACGCCGGTGAGGAAAATTCTGAGGCCGCATGCGTGACATTTTCCAGCCCATGCTCTGCGGAGGCTGCATGCCGAATTTGGCGGCCATGAAACGATACTCCTGTATCATACGCTGCACATAGTGGTCGGGATTGGCAGTCTGCGAATCCAGAAAACCGGCCATGCCGAAGAGCATACCCTCGACCGTCACCTGCGAGTCGCGGTGCTTCATCAACCGCCGCAGCGGCAGCGAACGCGCCAGCCTTTCGAAGGGCTCACTGTTGGTTTTGAAACCCAGTGCGCGTGCCAGAGTTATATATGCGGCATTGCGCCAGTCGCCGCCGCTGTGCTGCACATATTGCAGCACACGGTCGCTCTTGGTGTACAGCCGTTCGTGGGCCAGTGAGTTTATCCAGTCGCTTATGTAAATCTGCGGCAGCCCCGGCAGTTCGCGTGCACATGGCAACTCGTCGTGCGGATTATTGACCATTGCATCGTAGCGGCGCCGGAAATCGGGCGAACAGGGCATTACAATCTGCGGAATCAGCTCGCCGTCGCTTCGGACTATCGTACAGTCGCTCACCCCTACCACATGCAGCACCACCGAGTCGTAGGCCGGATTGCCGTCGTGCCCGTGGCGGTGCCAGTCGCTGGCACGCACATGAATCTCCACATCGCCCGCCCAGGCATGGCCGTCGATGTTTATCTTGGCATTGAAAAAGTCCGGACCGGAGCCGTTGTTAAGCACACCCTGGTCGACAATGCACACCCGCCTGCCGTCGGTGGTACGCAGCTGTCCCGGTATCCACAGCCGGTGCTGCCAGACATACTGCATAAGTTTCTCCATGGCGATGCAAACAGGTGTGGATCAGAGTACTAATAAAGCTGATAGAAGGGGGTGTCGTTGAGTCGGCGGCCGTCAGCACCGTACAGATAGTAGCAGCCCGGTTCGCCGCCTACAAGGAAGTCGCCGCTGAAAAACATGGTGTTGCCATTGAAGCTGTGCATGCCCTTCTCGTGTATTTCGGCAAGCTGACTGCCGTCGCTGTCAAGCAACAGATATACACCGTCGGACTGCTGTGCCACAAAACGGTCGCTGCCATAGAACTGTATGAACTTGTATTTCAGAGGAATCACCGACTCGCCGTCCGTATCCACTACGCCGTAGGCCAGCCTGGAAGCATCGTTTACTATGGCATACTTGCCGTTGAAATCCAGTATATTAAGCGGCTGACCAAGCGGCTGGAACTTTCCGCTTCGGTTGCAAAAGCCGTATTGGCCGTCCTTAAAAGCCACCATACGCCCGTCAAGCATATAGCCACTGACATTATCAACTCCGTCGAGCTCGGCAATCACATCGCCGCCGTGGTCCAGAAGCATCCATTTGCCGTCGAGGCTGGCCGTGGCACATCCTTCGTTGAAATGGTAAAGTTTATCGTATTTCATGGGCACGGTAAGTTCGCCGTCGCTGTTCACGGCACCCCAGCGGGTCTGGTAGCTCTCACTGTCGACTTCGCCCACCAGCAGCATGCCGTCGGTAAAATATTCCGAATTGCTTACCTGGCTGCCCATTTTGAAGCGGACCTTGCCTTTATCGTCGGTCACTTCCAGCTCACCGCCGTCGCGGCGGCGAACAGGTATCAGGCCATCGTTCATATGTCCGGCCCTGTAAAGATCTGAGAGGCCCTCCACAGGCTTGTCCTGGCCATAGCGGTATACATCGTAACCATTCTTTCCCTTGACAGTGAAGAAACCGTTCACAACAGGCGATACAAAGCCTTTGAATTCAGCATCAGCGTAAGCTCCGTCGGAACCGACCAGCGTGCCGGTCTGCCCCGGCTCAAGGCGCACCGGCAGATATTCGATTTCGAGTCGGCTGCTACTGTCCGAACAAGCGCCAAGTCCTATACAAACCGACACTGCAAGCAGAAAGAAGATATATTTTCGCATATATTCAGGATAATAATCGTTATGGTTTCAAAGTTACACAAAAATTTTGAATGCTGCCGCGCAGGCATCAAAAATAAAGAACCCGGAGCAGTTGAATTATCGATTGTTGCTTCAGCTGCTCCGGGATTATGACGCTAAAGAGGCTGTGTCAGAGAATGCAGTCCTTGATTTGCTCAACTATGTAGCGGACATGCTCGTCGGTCACCCACGGACCGGCAGGCAGACAGATGCCCACCTTGAACAGTTCCTCGCTCACACCGTTGACGTAAGCCGGATTACTTCGGTACACCGGCTGTTTGTGCATAGGCTTCCACAGCGGACGCGATTCGATACCTGCGGCATCCAGAGCTATGCGCATTGCCTCCACGTTATCATTAGGCTGGCAGTCGGTAACTGCAGTAGAAGTGGCGTGGGTAACACCTGCGGCACCTCCTACGGCACCGGTTATCACCTGCTTGTAAGCATTTTCCTGACCTTTTACTTTCAGGTCCGGGTCGAGAGTGGCTGTACAGAGCCAGAAGTTGGAGTCATATTCAGGAGCAGGGTTACAGTGCATTGTCACACCCTTTACATCCTTCAACAGTTCCACGTACAGCTCCTGCACATGGCGGTGATGGGCAATATGCTCGTCGAGGATGGACATCTGGCCTCGGCCTATGCCGGCGCAGATGTTGCTCATGCGGTAGTTGTAGCCTATGGCCTCGTGCTGGTAGTAGGGGTATGATTCGCGTGCCTGAGTGGCGTACCACATTATCTTGCGCCAAGCTTCCTCGTCGGGGCAAATCAATGCGCCGCCGCCGGAGGTAGTAATCATCTTGTTGCCGTTGAACGAAAGCACACCGTATTCACCGAAAGTACCAAGTGCCTGACCTTTGAAGTTCGAGCCGAAGCCTTCGGCTCCGTCTTCAATCACCGGTATGCCATAGCGATTTGCAATCTCCATGATACGTTCGGCATTGTAAGGCATGCCATACAGGGCTACCGGAATGATAGCCTTAGGCTTGCGACCGGTCTTGGCTATACGGTCCTTGATAGCCTCTTCAAGCAGTTCGGGGTCAATATTCCACGACTCCTTTTCCGAGTCGACGAACACAGGTGTTGCGCCAACGTAAGTGACTGGGTGACTCGATGCGCAGAACGTAAACGACTGTACAATTACCTCGTCGCCCGGGCCAACGCCGCAGGCCACCAGTGCAAGATGCACTGCAGCCGTACCGGCCGACAGGGCCACAACTTTTTTATGCAGCTCTTCGGCGTTCTCGCGTTTGTTTACAAAATTTTCGAGGTCCTTCTCGAAACCGTTTACGTTAGGCCCCAGTGGCACCACCCAGTTCTGGTCGAAAGCCTCCTTTATGAAATCCATTTCTTTGCCGCTCATGTGAGCCAGGCAAAGCAAAATGCGTTCTTTCTTCATAGCTATGGTTGAATAAATTATATTCCGAACACAAAATTAGCAAAAAAATCACATTCGACAAAATTTAAGTGAGTTATGTAGAGTCTGTAGAGTCCGTAAAAAATTGAGGGTACACCAGAAATTTGATATACCCTCATATGCCTGTACAATCTATAAAATTAGAACGGACCGGGAGTTTGGGAGTTTCGTTGAAAAATAATTTATAAATAGTTGGCTTTAAATTTGGTAGAGTCAATTATTTTTTGCACCTTTGTTCTACCGAGTTCTAATCGCAAGAATATATGTATTTAGATATACGCAAGGGCAAAGACCGAAGATTCTATATAATGCAGGGGTTCCGCGTCAAGGGTGGCGGGACTTCTACGAAAGTTTACCTGAAATTAGGAAAGGAATCCGAGATCAAGGAGCGATATTGCTGCGCCGATGCCGAGGCATGGGCACGACAGAAACTTAAGGAGATAAACGACAGTGTAAAGGAAGAAAAGGCTTCCGTGATGGTCTCATACAATCCCAATAAACAGATTGAGTCGGGCCAATGGCGGTCTGTTCACTGTGGTCATATGGTGCTTCTTCCTTTATACAATAAACTCGGCCTGGCGAAATTCTACGCTGAAGTAACTGCTCGTCATAAGTTTAAGTTCGACTTCGCCGACATTCTGTGCAAACTGGTGATGTGCAGAATCCTTTTCCCTGATTCCAAGCGGGCTACCAGGGAATGCCTGACGGATTTTGTCGATGCGCCAGATTTTTCGCTTGACGACATATACAACTTTCTCGGGGTTCTGGCCAAGGAGATAACCCCGCTGCAGAAGAGCCTGTACGAGGCTACAAAAAATGAATTGTCCCGCAGGACAGGCGTGATATATTATGACTGTACCAACTATTATTTTGAGATAGAACGGGAAGACACTCTGCGCCGATACGGCAAGTCAAAAGAGCATCGGCCCAATCCTGTTGTACAGATGGGCATGTTCATGGATGCGGACGGGCTTCCGCTTGCGTTCTGCATCAATCCCGGCAACACAAGCGAGCAGCAGACCCTGCAGCCGCTCGAGGAAATACTTGCCAATGAATTTAATCTCAGCGAGTTTGTAGTTTGTACGGATGCGGGCCTGGCAAGCATCAACAACCGCCTGTACAACACTTCGGAGGGGCGGAACTATATAGTGACACAGTCCATACCCGGACTTCCGAAGCTGATGAAGGAGTGGGCGCTTGAAAAGGCCGGATGGAGAAGGCTGGGAGACAAGGAGAACCGCACCTATGACATATCGGAGCTTGACCTTGACTCGGAAAAGGAACATCTCTACTACCGCGAGCGATGGTTTAAGGAAGACCGCTCTGATGTGAAGAATCATGAAGAACGGCTGATAATCACTTTTTCGCCCAAATACGCATTGTATCAGCGACAGCTTCGCGCCCTGCACATTGAGAAAGCGCTGACTATGATCGGGAACAAATCGAAGAAATCTCGTCAGACACAACAGGATCCGCGCCGACTGATTAATACAACATATTGTACCACAGAGGGCGAAGTGGCTGAAAAGTATGTCATGGGGCTTGATTTGGAGGCCATAGAGAAAGAAAAAGCAATGGATGGTCTCAATTGTGTGGCCACCAGGCTTGAGGATTCTGTCGGCGAGATACTCCACGTCAACGGCTTCCGATATGAGATAGAGCACCTGTTCAGAGTCACCAAGACTGAGTTTGACGCACGTCCTGTCTATCTGCGCCGCGAGGATAGGATCCGCGCTCATTTTGCTCTCTGCTTTGTGGCACTGCTGTTGCTCAAAGCCTTTCAGAAGCAAATCAATGAAGGCCTAGATGAAGGATGTAAATACTCCACCGAACAAATCATCAATGCACTTGCAGGTATGGACTATACCGTGGTGAGGGGAACCGGATATGTGCCTGGGTACTCTGCAACCAAGCTCAGATCAAGATGTTGTGAAGTATCCAACGTGCACATTGACACCCAGATAGTGGTGAACCGCAAAATGCGGCAGTATAGTAAAGCGTTAAAGAAGTGTTAAAATTTTAACCCCATAAATTTGTTAGCACAATCGGACACTCGTAATCTGCAGAGTGTCCGATTGTTATATGGCATAACTCCCAAACTCGGGAAATTAGCAAAAAAATCACATTCGACAAAATTTAAGTGAGTTATGTAGAGTCTGTAGAGTCCGTAAAAAATTGAGGGTACACCAGAAATTTGATATACCCTCATATGCCTGTACAATCTATAAAATTAGAACGGACGACCGTGACCGCCGGGAGGAGGACCGCCCGGGCCACGACGTTTGTTGCGGTCTTCGGGCTGTTGGCCTGCTCCGAATGTATTGAATTTGTAGGCTACGCTTACCATAAAGTAGCGGGTAAGCGAGTTGTAGCGTATGTCTTCGCTGTAGTTAGCGGTTACTGTACGGTTGATGTTAGACTTCTGCTGCAGCAGGTCATAGGCTTTGAGGCTTACAGTCATGGCACGTCCACGCAGGAAGCTGTAGCTGATGTTGGCGTTCCACATCCATTGTTTGCTGTCGTAGCCCTGGCTGTAACCGCTGGTGGAGCTGTACTCCACGTCAGAGCTTACACTGAGTCCGAAAGGTGCATTATATGTACCGCGGAAGCTCCCGCCATAACTTTGTATTGTACGACCGGTTGTGGTGGGCATCGAATAGTTTACGGTCTGAAGTGAGTAGAAAGGACGAAGTTCGAGTTCCACATAGTCCGGACGCCAGCTAATGCCGGGCTGCTCGCGCATCATAAACGAACCGCTGCGGTTGCGATCGCCATTGTTAAAACTTACTGAGGTGCTATAGTTGAGCATCAAGAAGTTGTTGAACATAAACTGACGGTTGTGCAGAGGCATCGACAGCATGTTCATGCCACGGATGTTCCATACTCCGTTTACGTTCTCATAGGTTGTGGTCTGACCACCGGTCTGGTCGTCATAGGAGGTTTTCGACACTATGGAATTCTGGTTGAGCGTACCGTCAATCATAGCCATTATTGAGCGCTGTGCGTCGGCGTTGAAATCCTGAAAACGGAAGCGTACATTGTGGCTGAACGATGGTTTCAGGTCAGGATTACCTATTACTATGCGCAAGGGGTCGGATATGTCGGCCACAGGCTGCAGCTGGGTCATGGAGGGCTGCGACGAGCGACCCATGTAGTCGACGTTCATGGAGCGGCTCTTGCCCATTTTGTAACGGTAGCGCAGATAGGGGGCGAAGTTGAATACATGGCGCGCAGGTATCGTTTTTTCTTCGTTGAGCAGATTTATGCTTTTCGACATTTGTGGTACCAACGACAAGCCAACGTCGATTGAACCGCTTTTCGACACATGCTTGAAGCCGGCGCGTATGTCCTGGCTCATGTAGTCGTTGCGGAACTGATTACTGAGTTCGGAATTGAATTCAAGTTTTTCGCTTATCTCAGGCTCGCCTTCGAAGCCGTCGGGCCAATCCACCGGATGGTTGTATGTAAGTTTGTCGGCATTATTCCATCGGTACTGGAAGCGGTATGCAAAAGTAAGGAAGTTGCCGTTCTTTACATTGCCCAAAGGTTCGGTCCAGCTTACACGCGCCGATATATTGTTGTTCCAGGTATGATTGTCGGTCCACTGGTCCATGATATCGATTGAGTCGCCGAGGAGGAAGAATTTGTTCCAGCTGTAGTTATCGGTTTTCTCGCGGGTGTCTGTAATATTGTAGTTAGCGAATACCGAGAACGAACGGCCGGGACGACTGCGGAATTTATGGTTGTAGATAAGATTACCACGGAATTCATACGATGTGCCGCGCGAGTACTGCTCATTACGGCTCTCGGTTACGGATTCGAGCAGTCCGTTGCGTGTAAGGGCATGGGAGTTCGACCAGCTGTCGTTTTTTGAGTAGCTGAAGTTGGGGCGGAACTCAAATGTGTTCATCGAATCGGGATTCCACTGCACACGGAAGTCGGCACGGAATGTATGGCCTTTGTCACGCGAGTTTTTTTCGGTGTCGTAATATGAACTTGAATCGGGGAATATATATGTGCGGGCCGACGATGTCCGAGTGTCGCGGTCAGTGTGGCTGTACATAACATTACCGCCTACACGGAAAATCTCGTCCTTGCCCACATTGAAATTCAGTCCCAGCGCCTGCGATTTGGTGATGCCGTTGTCGCCTCCGAAGCGGCGGAAGCGACCGCTCATGCCGTCGTTGAATCCAAGTTCGTTTACGTTGTTGAAATTGCCCAGCAGCGTAATCTGGTTGCCGTTCCAGAAACGGTTTACAATAAAGTTGGCTTTATACTTGTCGTCGGTGCCGTATCCGGCCTCGGCATTGCCGAACCAACCGTTGTTCATACCTTTTTTTACGGTAAGGTTTATTACGGTTTCTTCTTCTCCGTCGTCTACACCGGTTATACGGGCCAGGTCGCTTTTGCGGTCTACTACCTGCAGTTTGTCGACCATGTCGACCGGCAGGTTTCGCGAAGCCACCTTGGGGTCGTCGGCAAAAAATTCCTTGCCGTCGATCAGTATCTTTGTTACAGATTTTCCGTTCGCGGTTATTTTTCCTTCAGAGTCCACTTCCACGCCCGGCAGACGTTTGAGCAGATCCTCCACCACAGCATTAGGCTGTGTGCGGTACGCGTCGGCATTATATTCAACGGTATCCTGCATCACTTTTACAGGGGTACGCACTCCCACCACCTCTGCCTCACGCAGCATCAGGGCTCCGGCCTGCATTTCGATAGGCTTCAGCGTTATATCGGCGTTATATATTTTAATATTCCGACTCTGGCTGTCATAGCCTACAAACGATGTTTCAACAATGTAGTTTCCGGCATTTATACCGCTTATTGTAAAAGCGCCGTCCTCATTTGTCAAAACTCCTTTCAACAGGGTGCTGTCCGGTTTGAGTACTCGCACCGAAGCCTGCATCATAGGCTCAGAATTTTCATCGAGTACTTTGCCTTTTATGGAAAAAGCCATAGCATGTAGCATACCGAATGCAAGCGAGAGTAACAGCAGTATTCTACGTATCATTTTTTTTTCTGCGATGTATGGGATGTTGAATAGATAAATTCTGTGTATTTTGGCACACATTGAATAAGACTATCTTTTTCCAGCGAGGTTTAATATCATTTTGGTTAAAAAAGTGCAAAATATGTAGATATTAATTGCAGTTAACTGCAATTAATAGTGTGTTTGCAAATATGTATACAACATTATCAACACCAATGTAGATAACTGCTTAATAACGCGAGTTCGGGATAAGAACTTTATGATTTTCAACCAAGCAAAAGACAACATAGAGTATTGGGCGGCCTTTCAAGGTCGCCTGATTTATTTGTACAGTTTGGTGTTGTTAATCCCAGAGGACAAGCTGCCCGT
>CAJTRC010000020.1 GCA_910578365.1 uncultured Muribaculaceae bacterium | reverse complement strand
TTTTGCAGTGCAAAGTTAGTGAAAAAAACTGAATCGGCCTACCGTTTGCTTCCGATATCACGGTCTTGAATTATCAAAAATTGCGAGATTCGGGCGTTATGTTGCCTAAAATTTGCATATTTGCGCAAAAGTGTGTAATTTTGCGAATTGATTAACCAATTATATTACACATAAAGTATGATGTTAAAGACCGGATTTAGACTTGTGGGAGCGGCGGCTGTTGTTGCTTGCATGTTTGCTCCCGCGCCCGCACAGGCCAGACGTCTGATGTCGGAGAATTTCGAGTATAACCAGGGAAGCCTTTATTTGCAGGGTGATTGGGTGCGTCACGCAAAAAACAATACCGACGACCCGATTCAGCTCATAGGCATGCCGCTGACTTATCCCGGATATCAGGACTCGCAGGTGGCCTTTGCCGCAAAGCTTAAAGGCCCTACCGAGGCAACTGCCCAGGAGCGTCTTCAGCGTTCGTTTACCGATACCGACCCCGTGACTGAGGGTGTGGTGTATATGTCGGCGTTGGTAAATGTACAGACTGTACCCGCTGGAGGCGACGTGTATTTTATGTCGATGGTACAGCGTGGGGCCAAAACCGATGCCACTATCGTCGACGGCAAGTCGGGCTCGGAATACGGACGTCTTTTTGTATGCCCGGGCGATGCCGCGGGAACATTCAAATTCGGCGTTTCCAAAAATTCAGCCTCCGCAGTTGTCAAAAGTGGCGACATGCAGCTGAACACCACATATCTGCTTGTGCTCAAATACGAAGTGGTTGAAGGTACAACCAACGATATCGTCACTCTATGGGTCAATCCGGCCAATACCGACTCTGACCCTGCCGGCGGCATGACCGTAAGTTCGGGAGCCGACTCTTCGTATGGCATACAGGGACTTACTATGCGCCAGGCGACCGTAGGAACCAAGACCGGCAGCGACATGGTGATAGATGCCATACGCTTTGCCGACAGCTACGCCGACCTGTGGGACGGTGACGGCGGTGGCGGCGACGGCCCGCAGCCGCCTGTTGGCGGCGATGCCTCAATAAGCACCGTCGAGAAGATTGTGGACTTCGGGACTCTCTACCAGTATATGTCGGCCACGGCCACGGTACACGTCAGCGGCAAGGAACTCGCCGGCCCGGTTACAGTGTCGGTGCCTGCCGGATTCACTGTCAACAGCACCAGCATTGCTGCCGAGAATGCAATGGCCGGATTCAATCTCGAAGTCACTTATAAAGCGACTGCCGCCACTGCTCCGGCCGACGCCATACTTACCCTAAGGGCCGACGGCGCCGAGGATGTGAACCTGCCCATGACTGCCAATGTGGTACCGGCCAAGGCTGTGGGCACACTCAACACTTTCAACCTTCTGGGCGAGGGCGACGAAAACCTGTACTATTATCAGGGCAAAGCCACCGTAACTTATGTCGACGCTCCCAATCAGATAGTTTATGCGCAGGATATAAGCGGCTTTGCGGCACGCTTCTGGTACTCGTATTTCGATAAGTCGCCCGTAACAGCCGGCGATCAGTTTACCAATCTCTACTGCATGGTAGGCGAGAAGAGCTTCGGCGCCACAAGCATGCTCATGCTTACCGAGCCGCAGATAGTGCAGCAAGGCAAAGAGATAACACCTCTCGACATAGATGTATCCGAACTCAAGCGCGACCCCGAAACATATATCAACCGCCTGGTGCGTCTGACCAATGTCAGCTTCGACAATGCGGGCGAGAAATTCAGCACAGCCACTACCGGCATAACCGCCGGCGGTGTGGCGGCCTCGCTGGGCGTGTTTGCCGCAACCGACGTCATAGGCACAGAGATTCCGGCATCGGCCTCCGAAGTGGTAGGAATCAGCACCTCGGCATCGGCGGCTGTAGTGAAAGTGCGCTCGCTGGCCGATATAGTCACTGCCGCAGCGGGCGAACCATCGCTTGAAATAAGCGCCAGAAACCTGATTGACGCCAATGAATATCAGCCTGTAGGCAAAAGCGTAAATCTGGCCGAACTTACTATCGAATATCAGAACCTGCCCGTTGCAGCGCCGATTTATATCACCGGCACAAACCGCAACATGTTCAGTGCCGATATTGAAGAAATACCGGCCGGAAGCGGTACAGTCAAGGTGACGGTAGTCTATACACCAACAGCTGTAGGCTTGCACAAAGCCAACTTTATGATTGACGCCACGCCTACCGAGCTGAGTCTGAACCGCTCGATTTCAGCCAAGGCATACGACCCGGACCTTTTGCCTGAACTAAGTGTAAACACCGAAGGACTGCAGCCTTTCAGCGCCAAGGTCGGCGAGTCGATGCAGCAGACTGTCAGCTATACCGTTGCCAATGGTCTGGATTACGGCACCATAAAGGTGGTGGATGCTTCGGGAGCTTTCCGAATCAACAGCGCGTCGATGATGAAGAACGGCACCTATGACCTTGTGGTGACTTTCGCACCTAAGGCCGAAGGCAGCTTCAGCGATGTGATAGAACTCAGCACCGATATGTGTCAGCCCGTGAGCTTTACTGTAAGCGGAAGCACCAGTGGCGCTGCCGACCCCGAACAGCGTCAGGGCGACGAACTCACTCTGTCGACATTCACCGCCGGCGATGCCCGCGCTCTTGTAATAGAGGATTTCGAGAACTGCGGTAATCATAACAAGCCTCTGGCAGCTGACGGATGGACCAATGCAGCCGTTGAGGGTACGCGTGCCTGGTGGGCATATACTTTTGCCGACGAAGATAATACCGCGGCCAAGATTAGCGCCTACGATTCGAGCGCTTCACAGGACAGCCCCGCCGACATGCTGCTACTGTCGCCCGCGCTCGACTACAAGAACGCTGCCCAGCGTCTGCTGTCGTTCCGTGTCATGGGCGACTTCCTTACCGAAAATCCCGGCGATGTACTTGAAGTTGTATATATCGACCCCGTATTAGAAACCGATATTACCCCGGCAACTCCAGCCGAAGTACTTGAAAACGTGTGGATAGAGCCCGTTCAGGGACTCGGAATTCCCACCGTGGGCGACATGAACAAGGAATGGGTAGACTATGTGATAGACCTCGAGGGGCTCGACCTGGCCGACCGTTTCTTCATTGGTTTCCGCTATCGTTCGACCCGCGGCATGAATACTACCACCGTGTATTATGTCGACGATTTCTCGTGGGGCCGTCCCGACCAGCTGTTTATCCGCACCGATCTGAGAGAACTTCAAATTTCAGCCACACTGAACACCGACAGCTATAGCGAAGCTGTAAAGGTCAGCGGTCTAAATCTCGACGAGGAAATCAAGGTGAGCATCACCGGACCGCACGCATCGAAATTTACCACCGATGTATCAGTGCTGCCGGCCGAGGGAGGCGAGGTAATAGTGAAGTTCAACAGCCCGGATGAAGGTCTGCACTACGCTTACCTGACACTGCAGAGCGCCGGCGCCCCCGCCACTTATGTGCCTGTGGTAGCCGTAAACAGCCAGGGCAGCGGCATAAGCGGTATATACGGCGATGACCGTGAGGTAGAGGGCGTATACACCACCTCGGGTGTGCGTATCGACCACGAGAACCCTGCTCCGGGTGTATACGTGATACGTTATACCGACGGAAGCGCCGAGAAGCGCGTCATACGTTAATCTGATTTTTTAACGAATTCATTAAGGAACCCCTTTAGGGGTGACAGCATAAACAGTAAGTCTGTAATTATCATTGTCACCACTAAAGGGGTTTGGCGTTTGTTTAAAAACGGATTCAGCACCGGCGTTCATACACGGCCTGAGCAATGCGGCAAGCTCTAAATTTGTTTTTGCTGTTTGAAAAAAAATGAGTAATTTTGTTGTTTGTTTTAGATATCTATGTAAACAATGCGCCAATATATAAATCTTGATGACGGCACACGCCTGGCATATACAGTCAGCGGCGAAGGCAAACCCATGATACTCATGCACGGATGGGGCTGTAATGCCGATACTCTGGCATCGGTGGAAAAGACAGCCGCCGAGTCGCACAGGGTATACAATATCGATTTTCCGGGCTTCGGTCAGTCGCCTGAGCCTGCACAGGTGTGGGGCGTCGACGAATATACCCGTGCGCTGGAGGAATTCGTGCGCCGGCTCGGCATCGAAAAACCCGTATTGCTGGGCCACTCGTTCGGAGGCAGGGTAGGGATACTCTATTCCAGCCGCAATCCGGTCGACCGGCTGGTGCTGGTCGATGCAGCAGGTGTAAAGCCCCGCCGTTCGCCGGGCTACTATGTAAAAGTGTATAGTTTCAAGTTTATGAAGCTGGTCTACAGGCTAATTTACGGCAAAGTAGGCGCAGCAAAGCGTATCGAGGCCGAGCGCGCGCGCCGTGGGTCGGCCGACTATCAGTCAGCCTCGCCGCGTATGCGGGCCATATTGTCGAAGGTGGTAAACGAAGACCTCTGCCATGTAATGCCGGCCATCAGCGCTCCTACGCTGCTTATATACGGCGAGAACGATACCGCCACACCGGTGCGCGACGCCAAAAAAATCGAATCGCTTGTACCCGACGCCGGTCTGGTGGTATTCCCCGGTTGCGGCCATTACAGCTTTCTGGATAACCCATACCAGTTCGCAGCCGTGCTGCGTTCATTCCTAACCAACGAAAAATAATGATGATTGCATACACCATAATCACATTGCTGGCTTTATTAGCGGCAGCCTCCTGCGAGCTGAGCCGCGACCTTATGATGCTTCAGCAGAATTCATACCGTCCGGAACGCTATAGCCGCTGGCTTCGCGAGAGCGGCGATACCACCGCTCCCCGGCGCCTGATGGGTTTTGTAGTGTTTTTCATAGCTTTGTCGCTGTTCAGCCATGCTTTGGGCTCACAGGCACTGATGCTTTTGTTCGGTGCCTTTACCTCCTGGCATCTGCTTCGTCAGAAGTACAAAAAGCCATTGGTGTGGACTCCGCGGGCACGCCGCATATATGCTGTGGCCGCCGTGCTGGCCTTACTGACAATTGTCGGAGCAGTCTTCGCCTTCGCTTGCAGCGTGGACAGCGCCCTTTACAGCGCCGCCGTGGCAGCTCTGGGAGTGTATTGCGCCTCGCACTGCTACATGTTTGCCGCAGTGTGGCTGCTCAAGCCGGTCGACAAGGCCATAAACCGCAAATTTTATAACCGTGCCGCCGGACTGCTGCAGTCGATGCCCGACCTTAAAATAGTGGGTATCACAGGCAGCTATGGCAAAACAAGCACAAAACACTACCTGTACCGTATACTGTCGGAGCACTTCGATACTCTTATGACTCCGGGCAGCTATAACACCACACTGGGCGTGACCCGCACCATCAACGAGATGCTGAAACCCTACAACGAAGTGTTCATAGTGGAAATGGGCGCCAAAAATGTGGGCGACATTAAGGAAATCTGCGACCTGGTGCATCCGCACATAGGCATAATTACTGCAGTAGGTCCGCAGCATCTGGAGTCGTTCGGCTCCATTGAAAATGTGTGCCGCACCAAGTTCGAACTGGCAGACTCACTGCCTGCCGACGGTCTGGCTGTGGTGAACAACGATTTCGAGGCCGCCAAGGCGCGTCCTGTAAGTAATGTCGCCTGCGAGCGCTATGGCATAAAAAATACTGCCGGTGCCCGCTTTACCGCCGTGGATATAGAATACGACAGCTACGGCAGCGGATTCACCGTGCGCGACCTCGAGGGCAAACTGCCCGACCTGCGGCTGCGTACCCGCCTGCTGGGCGAATGTAATATAAGCAACCTTCTGGCTGCTGTGGCCGTGGCCCGGCATCTGGCTGTGCCCGACGACAAGATTGCCTATGCCGTGGAGCAAATCGAGCAGGTGGAACACCGTTTGAGCATAAAGCGCACACCGGGCGGAGTGACCATTCTCGACGACGCTTTCAACTCCAATCCCGTAGGCTCCACTATGGCCATGGAAGTACTGGGCAAGATGCCCGGACGCGGCATTGTGGTCACTCCCGGCATGATTGAGCTGGGAGAGCAGACATTCGAACTCAACGCACAGCTCGGCGACGCGATAGCGCGCAACGCCGACATCGCCATAATAGTGGGCCACTACAACCGCGATGCCATTGTGGAAGGCCTGCGCCGCAGCGGCATGCCTGAAGACCGCGTGCGCCTCGTCGACAGCTTCGCCGAGGCCCAGAGTGTGCTTCAGCCCATGCTTCGTGCTGGCGATACAGTGCTTTACGAAAACGATTTACCCGATACTTTCAAATAATGAAGACAACAGTAGCCGTGTTCTTTGGCGGACGTTCCACAGAACACGAAATTTCAGTCATATCGGCCAATCAGGCCATGCATGCCATAAACCGCGAACGCTTCGATGTGGTTCCGGTATACATAAGCAAACAAGGTCACTGGTACACCGGCGACGCCCTCTTTGATGTGAAGAACTACCGCGACACCAAGGCTTTGCTGGCAAACTGCGAGGAAGTGTATATGCGTCCGATTTACGGCGATACCAATCTGTACAAGGTCAGAAAGCCCATGTTCGGCAGCGACGTACTGCGCCGTATTGACGTAGTGATACCTGTGCTGCATGGCGCCAACGGCGAAGACGGCACTTTCGAGGGCTTCCTCGAACAGTGCGGTGTGCCTTTCGCCGGCTGTAACACACTGGCCTCGGCCAACGGCATGGATAAAATAACCATGAAGCAGATACTCGCCGCCAACGGCATACCGGTGGTGGCTTACGAATGGTTCACCGACCAACAGTGGCACAGCGACCGCGATGCCATCATAGAGCGGGTAGAAAAGAATCTGGGTTATCCGGTGATTGTGAAACCTGCCAATCTGGGGTCGAGCGTGGGCATCAGCGCAGCGCACAGCCGTCAGGAACTGGTCGATGCCCTCAACGAAGCTCAGCGTTACAGCACCCGCCTGATTGTGGAGCACATGATAAAGAACCTCAAGGAAATCAACTGCTCGGTGCTGGGCGATGCCGACGAATACCAGACATCGGTGCTCGAAGAGCCAATCAAGAGCGGCGACTTCCTCAGCTATGAGGAAAAGTACCTTGGCGGTGGCGGTGGCTCAAAAGGTGGAGTCAAAGGCGCAGGAGCCAAGGGCTCGCGCCGAGGCATGGCTTCGTCGCAGAAGAAGTTCCCAGCCGACCTGCCCGACGAAATGACAAAGCAGATACAGCATCTGGCCGGCGAAACATTCCGTGTGCTTTCTTGCCACGGTGTAAGTCGTGTCGACGTTATGGTAGATGACGACAGCAAGCAGATTTACGTCAACGAAATCAATACAATCCCGGGCTCGCTTTCGTTCTATCTTTGGGAGGGAAGCGGCATAAGTTTCGATAAACTTATGGAACGTCTGGTGGCTCTGGCATTGAAGCGCCGCCGCCGTTTGGAAACCAAAACTCTGTCGTTCGACCAGAACATCTTTGCCATGAGCAAGGGCAACGGTGTGAAAGGAGCAAAACAATGCTGAATGTTAAGGGTTAAATGATTCATTTAACACTGCATTAATCAATACTTGAACGAAATAATAAAATCATCAGATATCAGATAATGGAAGAAGAAGTAAAAAATGAGGAAGCTAAAGGCTTGAACTTTGTAGAGCAGTTAGTGAAAGAAGACCTCGAAGCAGGCAAGAACGGCGGACGATTGAATACCCGTTTCCCGCCCGAACCCAACGGCTATCTGCACATAGGCCATGCCAAGGCTATATGTATGGACTTTGGCGTGGCTGAGAAATTCGGCGGCACCTGCAACTTGCGTTTCGACGATACCAACCCCGTGAAAGAAGATGTGGAATACGTCGATTCGATACGCGAAGACATACATTGGCTGGGCTTCGACTGGGGCGACCGCGAATACTATGCCAGCGATTACTTCCCTCAGCTCTTCGACCTGGCTGTGCGCATGATTAAGGAAGGCAAGGCATACGTCGACGACCAGACTTCGGAGCAGATTGCCGCACAGAAGGGTACTCCCACCACTCCCGGCCAGAACAGCCCATATCGCGACCGTTCGGTAGAGGAGAACCTCGACCTGTTTACCCGCATGAACGCAGGTGAATTCGAGGAAGGCTCGCGTGTGCTGCGTGCAAAAATCGACATGGCTTCGTCGAACATGCACTTCCGCGACCCCATCATGTACCGCATCATCAAGACTCCGCATCACCGCACCGGCACTACCTGGAAGGTGTACCCCATGTACGACTTCGCACACGGCCAGAGCGACTACTTCGAGGGCGTGACACACTCGATATGTACCCTGGAGTTTGTGCCTCACCGTCCGCTTTACGAGCATTTCGTAAAAGAGCTGGCCGATGAAAGCTACTGCCCCCGCCAGATTGAATTCAACCGCCTCAACCTTACCTACACCGTAATGAGCAAGCGCAAATTGCTGCAGCTGGTGAAAGAAGGCCTGGTGGCCGGCTGGGACGACCCCCGTATGCCTACCATCTCGGGTATGCGTCGCCGCGGCTACACTCCGCAGAGCATACGCAACTTTATTGATACAATCGGCTATACCAAGTATGAGGCCCTCAACTCGGTAAGTTTGCTCGAACACGCCGTACGCGATGATCTCAACCGCATCGCCACTCGCGTAATGGCTGTGGTAAACCCCGTAAAAGTTGTGCTTACAAACTATCCCGAAGGTCTGGTAGAGGAAGTGGAAATGGAAAACAATCCCGAACAGGAAGGCAGCGGCACACACAGCATGCCTTTCAGCCGCGAACTCTATATCGAACGCGAAGACTTCATGGAAAACCCTCCCAAAAAATTCTTCCGTCTTGCCCCCGGCCAGGAAGTCCGCCTCAAGGGCGCTTATATTATCAAATGCGAGGAAGTGGTGAAAGACGCTGACGGAAACATCACAGAACTGCGCTGCACTTATGACCCCGAAAGCCGCAGCGGTATGCCGGGTGCATCGCGCAAGGTAAAAGGTACTCTCCACTGGGTATCGGCCGGACATGCCGTAGACGCCGAAGTACGTCTGTACGACCGCCTGTTCGAGGTCGAGAATCCGGCCGCAGAAACCGAACGCGATTTCCGCGAGATGCTCAACCCGCAGTCACTGATAATTGCTAACGCCAAACTCGAACCTTTTGCAGCCGCACTCGGCGAGAAACCCGGCGAAAAACTGCAGTTCCAGCGCATTGGATACTTTACACCCGACTACGACACCAAACCCGGCGCACTTGTATTCAACCGCACCATTGCGCTGAAAGACAGCTGGGAAAAAGCTAAAGCCAAAAACTGATGGAGGACTTTTCCGACGAACGCGACGAACTTTGCCGGCGTTTCCGCCAGTCGCTCGCTAAACCTATAAGCGAGCGCTTCTACGACGAAGACGAGCTGGTGGAACTCTTTGATTACGCCGGAGACCTCAACGACGATTATCTGCGTATGGAGGTGCTTCTGTGCGGTGCCCGCTTTTATCCCGACAGCGAGCCGCTGCGCCTGCGCCGTGCCATTTTTTACAATGGTTTCGAGAGCGACGCCGAGCAGAAGTTCTTTCAGGACAACAGCGGCAGTGGCCCTCTTTGGGATATTCTGCGGCTGCGTTATGCTGACCTCGCCGGCGAACAGCTGGTAAAGGCGCTCGACGAGCTGCTGAGTACATACCCGGAGTTTGACGACGAAGAAATAATACAACTTGTGAATGTAGCTTCGCAGTTGGGCCAACTCGACTGGGTACTCAGCCGCATCGACGCCATACGCGCCCATACAACCTTTCCGCTCACCCTCCACTACGAAGTGGCTGTGGTGGCGGAGGAGGCCGGACGCTACGACCAGGCTGTAAAAATGCTCGAACTGCTTACCGACGAAGACCCTTCGAACGCCGAGCAGTGGTACATGCTTGCGCAGGACTACGACCGCCTGGAACGAACCGAAGACGCTCTCAACGCTGTGGAATTTGCCTTGGCCCTGTTGCCGCGGCACAAGCAGATGCAGGCTTTCCGCGCATCGCTGTTCCTAAAGCTTGAGCGTTCGCTCGACCTTGCGGTGCGTGAGTTGCAGGAAATACGCAAAGAGTACCCCGACGATCCCGAGCTGCTGGAATTGCTGTGCAATATAAACGACAAGCTTAACGGGCCGGTCGATACCAACCGCCGTCTGCGTGTGCTGGCTTCGCAGCCCAAACCGCAGTATGCCGCCATTACACTCTACCTGCTGCGTATGCCCATGGTAACCGATGGCGACGAGCACCATGCTTACGACCTGCTTGAGGCGTTTTTCTGTTCCAACGAAAGCGAAGGTACCAATACACGCGACAATTGGGTGACCTGGGCTCGCTTCTGTGCCGATGCCGGACACCGCAGGCTGGCTTTCCTGGTACTTGACTGCTTTAATGAAGTGGGCGATGAAATCACTGACCTGCCACTGTATCTGGAGCTGGCCGTGACCCTGCACCGCGACGAATGTGCCATGAACATTATTGCCGACAGGCAGGCGAAGCTTGGCAAGGACTTTTTTCGCGGCAATGTACAGATGTCAATGCTCTATGTGATAGAAATGATGCGCAACGGCAACTTCGACGATGTGCAGTGGATGATACGCAATGTCGACGCATCGGAATACGGCAATCCGGCCGACATGAGCTTCGACGACTGTATGCGCCGCAAGCTATTCCTGGTAATGATAGCAGAGATACATCAGAAACTCCAGCTTCCGCAGTACCGTACGGCCGAGGCATGGAAAGATTTCGACCCGCTGGGATAGTACGGATTCAGGTATAATGTTCCGTTTTAAACAGTTCGAACTCGATGATTGCCATTGCGGCATGAAACTCGGCACCGACAGTGTGGCTCTCGGTGCCTGGACAGAAATACAAGAGTCCGCCCGGACCGCGCTCGATGTCGGCGCCGGTTCGGGCGTACTTGCTCTTATGCTGGCGCAGCGTGCGCCGCAACTATTGGCCGTGGGCCTTGAATACGATGCAGGAGCGGCCTGCGACTGCCGGCGCAACTTCGCTGCTTCGCCTTGGGCCGGACGTCTGACTGTGGTCGAGGGCAATTTCCAAGACTATTGTCCGGATGTTCCTGTCGACCTTATAATAAGTAATCCGCCTTATTTTGCGAGCGGTCTGGAGGCTCCCTCCGAAGAGCGTGCGCTGGCGCGTCATGAGGGCTCGCTGAACTATTTTTCGCTTGTAGGATTTGCCGCGCTCCGGCTTTCGGACGAAGGCTCGTTGGCCATGATACTGCCGGCAGAGAAGTACGACGACGCTCTATATCGCGCCGAGTTGGCGCGTCTGAAACTACGCCGTCTGGCTTGGCTTTTGCCGTCGGAGGGCAAGCGGCCGATACGTGTAATGATGCAGTTTATGCGTCGCGACGGCCACTGTCATCAGGAAACTATCGCTGTTCGCCGCGGTGCGGCTATGACATCAGCATTTGCTACTCTTACCCGGGATTTCTATCTCTGACGGCGTTTGGCAAAGGCCAAGTTCTACGATTTGGAGTATTCAACAACTCCTTTGCATGTCATTGGCAGTAAGTGCTTGAGGCGCTTACGGACGTTATTGCACTTCTTTTACCAGACCACGTCGGTAGGCTGCCAGCAGTTTGTTGAGGTCCGATACCTGCTCTACCAGTATACGCCCTTTGTCGGTATCGCGAACCTTGAGGCGCTTTGCCTTGAATTCGTTGAGCACAGTGTTCGATATAATGTCCTGGCCTTCCTCGATAGCTTTCTCGCACGATTCAAAGGGTTCGTGTTCCACCAGCTGGAAGCCTCGCGAGTGGTATACCAGGGTATATCCGGCGATGCCTGTTTCGGGTTGGTATGCGCGCGAAAAACCGCCGTCGATTACCAGCAGCTTTCCGTCGGCCTTCACCGGATTCTCGCCTTTCTTTATCTTCACCGGCACATGACCGTTGATTATGTGCGACCCTTCGGTGGGGAGGCCGAATTCGCGGAGTATGCGGTCGCATATCGCGCTGTCGTCGTGTAGCCGGTAGTAGTTGCCGCGAATCTCGCGGTGGGTTTCTTTATCGGCTATCAGGTAACGCTCAAAGGTGGCCATTTTAGATTTGTCGAACAGAGGCGAGTCGGGGCCGCACCACAGATACCACATATAGTCTACGGCATATTCCTGGTCGCCTTCGTCGTTGCTCTTGCGGCATGCAAGCTGTACCAGACGGTCGATACGGTCGAATAGTTTTTTGCCGCTGAAAGTTTCGCCCTCGATTTCCACAGCCTTGAACGATGCGTCGGGGTTCATGGGCATCGACGCATGGAACATAAGGTTATTGTTACGAGCCAGATACAGCGAGCCGTGGCTGAGCAGACAGCCCATGTGCCGGCGCATCTTCTCATTGTTCATAAATGTCAGGCTCAGCTGGTTTATGATTTTTTCCTCTTCGTCGGTCAGGCGGTTGGGGTCGGCGGGGTCAATGGTTGGGAAATGGCTGTCGAGCAACGGATATTCAGTGCCGTCGATGGCTATGGTACCTTTTGCGAAGTCGGCTATGCGCAGCAGGTTGCGGTCGTCCATGCCGAAATCGGGATGCCGTTCTATCATCCGGCCTTCCAATTTCCACTGAATCACGCACACAGCCTTGTGCATCTGGGCTATTACCTTGATTTCTTTGTCGGAGAACTGTCGCTGTGAGAACTTCAGCCGTGGCTTGTATAAGTCGAGGTTTACATCGCCGTAGGTTTCCATGGCAAATGTGGCCAGAGGCAACAGGTTGATGCCGTATCCTTCCTCGAGGGTTTCCATGTTGCCGTATCGCAGAGATATGCGCAGCACGTTGGCTGTGCTGGCACGGTTGCCGGCATAGGCCCCCATCCACAATATGTCGTGGTTGCCCCACTGGATGTCCACGTTATGGTAGTCGCAGATCGTATCCATGATGATATGCGCACCGGGTCCGCGGTCGTAGATGTCGCCGATGATGTGCAGCGAGTCAATTGCCAGACGCTGTATCAGCTCGCTCATGGCAATGATGAAATCGTCGGCGCGGCGGGTGTATATGATTGTGGATATAATCTGGTTGAAGTAGGCGTGTTTATTTGGATCGGCCTCTGTTTCGTGCAGCAGTTCCTGGATTATGTAGCTGAAATCCTTAGGCAGGGCTTTGTTGACTTTCGAGCGGGTGTATTTTGACGACACGTTCTGGGCCACTTTTACCAGGCGGTTAAGGGTGATTTCGTACCATTCTGACATGTTCTGCTCGGTGTCCTTTACCAGTTCGAGTTTTTCGCGTGGGTAGTAGATTATGGTACAGAGTTCTTTTTTCTCGCATTCTCGCATGGAGTTGCCGAAAATCTCGTTTACCTTTCGCTTGATGGTGCCGGAGGCGTTTTTGAGCACATGCTGAAATGCTTCGTATTCGCCGTGTATGTCGGTGAGGAAGTGCTCGGTGCCTTTTGGCAGGTTGAGTATGGCTTCGAGGTTTATGATTTCGGTACTGGCCTTTGCAATCGAAGGAAACGATCTGGCCAGCAATTGCAGATACCTGAGGTCGGCCTGCAGTTCGGCTGTATTGTAATGGATGTATTCTGTCATGGCAAGTAGGTTTCAGATTCGTTCGACGTGGGATGCATTAACCCATGCACGCGAACTGTTGTTGATTTTTACGTCGTACCATTTGGAGGCCTGCCGGTCGCCGGGAGTGGCCAGCGAGTCGATAATCTGCAGGCGTGCGCCTTCGGGCATGGGTATTATCTTGTCGGATGTGCTTTTGGGCGTGCGCGGCACGGTGTTTAGGTTGGTCACCGGCACAATCACCACGGCCTGCGAGTGGTCGGTACTGCCGGAGGCGGAGCTGTATGCCAGAACCATAACATAGATGGTCAGAGCCAGTACTATGATGCCTCCGAAGAAGCCTGTCTTGCGCAGCATCACACCGTTGCCGAATATGTATATGCCCAACATCACCAGCAGAAGAACAAACAGCATGGCGGCGCTTATAGCCCATACGTTGGGGGAGGCCCAGGCTATGATGGAGTGGTGCAGGTTGTTGAGGAAGGTGGAGTCGTCCTCCGGCAGGTTGTCGATACGCGAAAGGACAAAGTCGCGGTTGGTGCGGGCATCGTCGAACGAGGGGTCGACTTTCAGTGCACGTTCGTAGTTGGCAATAGCCCGTCCTACGTTGCCGAGGCGGTAATAGCTGTTGCCGAGATTGTAGTAGAGCAGAGCGTCGGGGCCGCTCTCTGCGAGCGCTTCGGTGTAAAGCTGCGCTGCCTGGCGGAAGTTTTCCTCGTTGTATGCCGAGTCGGCCCTCTGGCCAGTCGACAGAGCTGCTGCCGGCAGAGCAAGCAGGCCGGCCATTGCTATGATAATATGTCGGATGATGCTGTTCATTGTTTTACTGACTCAAAATCTTTGATAACATTCGATGCGTCGCGGTAAAGACCATCGCGTTCCTGTTGCGAGTGTTCGGGAGTGAACCGGGCCATCTCGCAGTCGTCGAGAATGCGTATCGCCATATCGATGCTCTCGGGCTTAGCGCCGTAGTCGGCGAGTTGCTGCGATATATTGGCGCGGATAAGCTGCGACGGCGGCATGCCCAGTTTGTCGCCGAAATAGCCGTAGAGGGCTTTGGAGAGCTCTTCGTAGAATTTGTCGCCGCTGTCTTTAATCAGTCGGTGGGCTACGCGCAGGCGTTTGCGGGCTACGCGGTTGGCGCGCGACAGGCGGCGTCCGGCCACGTCGGCTTTAAGTTTGAGATTGCGGCGGTAAACCCATGTGATAAGCAGAAATAGCAGCACCATTGCCAGCAGGCTATACCGGTAGGCCGGACGCAACATCAGTGGGGTGGTGTAGTGGCGGGGAGTATCGCCGCACTGCTTTATGTGCAGTATGTCGGTCATGACGTCGGTTTCGGCTACCTTGGTGTTGCTTACACCGGCGGCGCCTCGCTCTACGCGTATGTCGAAATCATGGCCATTTACGGTCTTGTAGCTGGCGGTCTGAGGGTCGAAGTACACAAAGCGTATGCCCGGTATGGTGTAGTTACCTACCTGCTGCGGCATAAGAGTATAGTCGACGGTAAATGTGCCGCTGACATTGCTGCCCGAGGCCTTCGACTGTACGTCGGTCTTGGGTGTATAGGCGTCGATGCCTACAGGTACCTGCAGTTCGGGTGCTTTAAGATATTTGATGTTTCCGCTGCCGGTGATTTTAATATTGTAATTGGCAACTTCGTTGGTGCGCAGCAGCTCGGGGGTGAGTGATGTAGCGATGTCAAATCGGCCTACCGCTCCGTTGAATCCGGCTGGTTTAGGCTCAGGCAGAGGCAGTACGTTGAGCGACACTTCATTGGAGGTGGTGGTTATTTTGCGCTCTATTATTTTCGAAGTCACAAAGTAACCGTAGTACACCGGTACTTCCTGCTGCAGAGTAACATCGTATTTACCTGAGTTTACGATAAGTTTGCCGTCCTTCTGCGGATAAAGGATACAGCGTTTGAGTACGGCGGTATAGTAGTTCTGTCCGTTGTAATGCTCTATGCTCACGTTGAGGGGCACTTCGAGTTCCTCGCTCAGGAATCCATCGAACACAGGCTGTGTCTGCACCTGGAAGTTGCTTATGCCATGACGGGTATAAACTTTGATTTCCGCAATTACAGGTTCCTGTTCGTATACTTTCTGTTTGCTGAATGTCACACGCACAATAAGGTCGCTGCTTTTAATCGGCGGAACCTCAGCCTCAGTTGCGGCATCGGCATGGCGTGGAGCACCGGGCTGAGGGCGTCTGGCCTGTGCCGGAGCGTTTTTGTCAGGAGGCAGAATAGTGAAAGTGGCGGCTTTGCTCTTTACGTTCTGGCCGCCTATGGTGGCACTTATGGCAGGAATGCTTACCTCACCGGCTTTTTCGGCCAGATAGGTGTATGAATAGTCGACGTACGACTCGCGCGACATCTGGCCGTTGATATACTGCACCGATTCCATAGTGCTGACCGACGGGCCGTAGATGAGCTTACAGCCTTTGAGCGACGGAGCCTGCAGCCCTGAGGCCTGCCCTCCGGTTGCACGGAAAGTGAGGGCGAACTTGCGTCCCTCAATCTGTGTGCCGGGGTTTATCAGCACCAGTGAGTTCTGGGCCAGGACTCCTATGCCTGCCACCAGCATCAGTAGCAGGGTAAGTATGCGATATTGTGATTTATGTGCGAACATGTATCGCTGAGGTGTTTAATGTTGAGTGTTTTAGGTGAATTACCAGGGCTTGCGCTGCGGCCGGCCATATACAGGTTCGGCGTCTTTGTCCTTGTCGCGGCGGGTCTGGTCTTCTTTCATCTGCACGGCGCGCAACTGGCGTTCGATGTCCTCGTTCTGCTGTTGTTGCTGCTGAGGCTGCCTGGATTGTTGCTGCTGGTCTTGTTGCTGGTCTTGCTGTTGATTCTGCTGCTGCTGTTGCTGCTGGTCTTGCTGCTGTTGCTGCTGGTCGTTGTTTTGGCCTCCGCCGTTGTCATCCTTGAGTTTATCGAGTAAAATCTGTGCCAGACGCAGGTTCTCGCGTGCTTCCATGCGCTCGGGTTCGAGGTTTAGTGTGCGTTTGTATGCCGCGACGCTTTCTTCAAGTGTTTCCACGGCATGCTTGCGGTAATCCTGCATGCTGCCGCCTGCCATGGCTGCCATTCCGCCAGACATTGCGTTCTGTATGGAATCCTTGTCGTAGAAGTATTTGCCGTCGGAGTAATACAGGTTGCCCAGATTATAGTTCGAATTGGTGTAGTATGTGGTGTCGGAAGGTGTGCCGGTAAAGTCGGAGTAAGCTTTTATGGCCTGCTCGCGCATGGTATTGGGTACACGCAGACTGTCGGGCTGCAGCAACTGGTCGCGCTCCTCGTCGGATATAAGTTGCGACAGAGCCATGGCCCGGTTGAAGCGGGCCACTTTCGACTGTGGGTTAGCCTCGATGGCTGAGTTATATTGGTCGAGCGCGTCGGCATAGTCGCCGTGGGCGAAGTGCGAGTTGCCGCGTTCGACAGCCACGCGTTCGCGTCGCACGGTTTCGTCCTCTTTCTTTTGCGTCTGCGACTTGTTGTCGGCCGAGCACGATGCCGAGCCGGGCATAATCAGCGCTCCCATTCCGGCGGCGAATATCATATTTAAGAAGTGCTTGTTCATTTCTTTGCTGATGATGTGTCCCGGGCGTCAGCCGAGGGCTTGTTCGACTTTGTAAAGAAGTTAACGCGTTTGAGCCAGCCAATCTTACGGTCGAGCACAAATATGTCTACAATCAGCAGAATCAGGGCAATCCAGGCGAAAGTAGGGAACTGTTCGGCGCTGGTTTTGTAGCTGACTTTGCCGAAGTCGGTGGTGCCGAGTATTTTCAGCTGGTCGCTGAGATCGTCGAGGGCCTTGGTGGAGGCTCCGTTCACATATATGCCTTTGCCTGCCTTGGCTATGCTCTTGGCCAGCTCGACATTCAGTGCGGTGGTCACTGTTTGGCCGTCGTACTCAAGCATTCCGCCGCCGGGCATAGGCACCGGCATGGGCTTTTCGGTACCCATGCCTATGACGTTGATTTGTATGGTATCGGCGGCGATATCCTTTGCGGTCTGTATCACGGCATCGGGGTTCTCGAGATCTTCGACATCGGTAAGCAGCACAATTGCGCGCGGAGCTTTGCCGTCGCCTGAGAACGAATGCGCGCACATGTTGAGCGCGTCGGCAATGGATGTGCCCTGATCGGAGAACATCGCGGGCGAAAGGTCGCCGATAAACATCTTGGTCAGATAATAGTCGGTAGTGAGGGGCAGCAGTCGCTTGGGCTGTCCGGCGAAAGCCACAAGGCCTACCTTGTCGCCGCCCAGCCGGTCGACTAAACGCTCCAGTGTGATTCGTGCACGGTCAAGGCGCGAGGTGCCGTCGGGCGAGTCGG
The DNA here is from genome assembly GCA_910578365.1 of uncultured Muribaculaceae bacterium. GTDB lineage: Bacteria > Bacteroidota > Bacteroidia > Bacteroidales > Muribaculaceae > CAG-873. The sequence continues at coordinate 15,141 of CAJTRC010000020.1, read as the reverse complement.
TCGACGAGGCGTACATAGAATTCGATACGTCGAAAGCAATCATTACCTCAATGCCCTGAGCCACATCGGTGGTGTCGCGTTCGCCTGCACGGGGGCGGGCAAGAACCATCACAATGGCCGCGAGAGCCAGCAGCTCCAGAGTAATCTTTATGGCCGGTTTATATCTGGAGGCGTCGGGCATAAGCGGAGCAATCACCCCGGGACGTCCGAAGCGGCGTAGCTTTTTGCGGCGTGCGGCACGCGCCAGTGTATATAGTCCGGCGAACACGGCCACTGAGGCCAGCAGACAAAGCAATATGGGATTTGCGAAATCAAACATAAGTCTTGCGGATTATGGAATTGAGCGGGCGGCTGTGTAGCGCAACAGCAGTTCGAGGCACACCAGGCCGAAGCAGAGCCATGCCCAGAGCATGTAGTCGTCCTCGGTATGCGAGTAGTTGCGCACATCGAGGCGTGTGGTTTCGAGAGAATCGATTTCGGCGAATATACCGGCGAGAGCCTCGTCGTCGTCGGCGCGGAAGTACTTGCCGCCGGTGTTTGCGGCCATCTGCCGGAGGGGTTCTTCCTCAATCACCACCTTGTGCGGAGCGTACACAATGCGTCCGGCATAGTCGTAATGGTCGGGGAACATGGCGGAGCCATTCGAACCTATGCCTATCGAATATATTTTGATGCCGTATTCCTTGGCGGCGCGTGCGCCGTCGAGCGGAGTGGTTATGCCGGTGTTGTTCGAGCCGTCGGTGAGCAGGATGATACTCTTGCTTTTTACCAACGAGTCGGCACGCAGACGGTTCACAGCCGTTGCCAGGCCATCGCCGATGGCGGTACCGTCTTCAAGCTGGTTCACGTCCACGGCTTTCAGGTAAGCCTTGAGCGCGTCGCGGTCGGAAGTCATGGGCAGGCCTGTAAGGGCTTCGCCGGCGAACAGTACCAGGCCGATTTTATCGTTTGGACGCGAGTCGATAAACTGCTGTGCAACCTTTTTGGCGCGTTCCAGTCGGTTAGGAGTCAGGTCCTTGGCGAGCATAGATGTTGATATGTCAAGGGCAATCACAATGTCGGTGCCTTCGGTCGACGATGTGTTCCAGCGGTCTTTCACCTGCGGACGAGCCAGAATTACAATCAGGCAGCCCATCGCGGCCAGACGCAGTACAAACAGCAGATGGCGTACATATTGGCGCCATGAGCGGCCTATGCCGGCGAAAGCGGCCACCGACGATACTGCCAGACTTGGGCGTGCGTTACGCTGTTTGAGCACGTACCATACCACAAGCGGTATCATCACAAGGAAGAACCATAAGAATTTCGGATGAGCAAACTGCATTTATTTGATGTTTATAGGCTGTTAAATGTATAGTATCGCCTGCGGCTACTTTTTGTTTTTGCCGCGGTTTTTCTTGCGGCGCTGTTGTCGCGAGGGCGTTTCTTTGGTTTCCTCTACGGGCTTGGTCAGTTCTACCAGCTTGCGTACTTCGGCGTAAGCGTTCTGGTTTTCGTCGACTGTGGTGCGCATTTTGGCGAATTTCACAATATCGGCAAGTTGCAGCACGGGCGAAATCTGCTCGGTAAAGCGGGCTGTCTCGGCATTGGCCTGCATTGCCTCGACAATCTGCTTGGAGGTCATCTCCATGGCGTAGATTCCGAAGCGGCCGTTGAGATAGGTGCGAAGCACATCGGTGAGCTCGGTGAAGTAGTGTTTGTCGTTGCCCGACTGGGCCAGGCGCTGCTGGCGAATTTCGTTCAGACGGCGTATGGCGCGGTCAAACGGAGCCTCCGGCGGCTTGCGGAACACTGCGGCCACACGTTTCAGGCGGCCTTTCTTCACTATAAGCCACCATATCAGCACCACACCGCCTATGAGCAGCAGGCCCAGCAGCCACAGCCACCAGTAGTCGGCCACGGCGTCGGGGATATAGTCTACCCATTTGCGCTCTACAGTCATTAAAGGCGCATTGGGGTTGGTGGTGGCCAGTGAGTCGACATCCACGGCGAATACCTTCAGTACCAGAGGGTCGGTCTTGGCCGAGTCGCCCGGTATGTGGTATGTCATCACGGGCAGAGTCTGGGGGCCGGGATCAAATGCCTGATAGGTGTATGTGAAGTCGAGCTGAGTGCGTCCGTTGCCAAGGTCGGTGGAGTCGACATCAGATTCGAGAATGTCGACACCTCCGAAAGCCTGTCCGACCTGTGGCGCACCGGCCAGCACACCCGGTCCGGCGGGCTTGATAACCTCCACATGCAGCGTGGCTTTGGAGCCCATCAGCAACTGCATGGAGTCGGCTGATGCTTTGATGCTCAGCTGCTGTGCGTTTACACCGGTGGCCGGTGCAAACGCCAGCATTGCTCCTGCTATTATATGCAGATACTTTTTCATAATGGTAAATTAACGGCGTCCGCGTTGTTTAAACAATCCCATCAGGGCTTTCACATAGTCTTCGTCGGTGGCCACGGAGGCGAAATCCACCTTCGAGTGCTTAAGCCTGCTGCTCATAAGCTGCTGGCGTTCGTACCACCAGCGGTCGTAGGCTTTGCGGACTTTCTTCGATGAAGTATTCACCCAGCGAGTCGAGCCGGTTTCGAGGTCGGCCATACGCACCAGACCGACGTCGGGCATCGAGGCGTCGCGGCGGTCATACACCTGTATGGCCATGAGGTCGTGGCGGTTGCGAGCTACCGACAAGGGTTTGTCGTATTCGGAATTATCAATAAAATCGGAAATCAAAAATGCGGTACTCTTCTTTTTCAGCGCATCGGTAAAGAACTTCAGTGCTCCGGCTATGTCTGTGCCTCGGCTCTGAGGCTGAAAGTCCAGCAGCTGGCTCACAATCATAAGAATGTGGCGTTTGCCTTTTTTGGGCGGAATGAATTTCTCAATCCTGTCGGAAAAGAAAATCGCACCGATTTTATCGTTGTTGCTTATGGCCGAAAAAGCTAGAGTAGCCGATATTTCGGCAATCATGTCGCGCTTTTCAGGGCCTACGGCACCAAACGAACCGCTGCCCGACACGTCGACAAGCAGCATCACCGTGAGTTCGCGTTCTTCCTCGAACACTTTCACATAGGGCTTGTTGTGGCGTGCGGTCACATTCCAGTCGATGTCGCGGATATCGTCGCCGTACTGGTATTCGCGCACTTCGCTGAACATCATGCCACGCCCCTTGAAGGCCGAGTGATATTCGCCGGCGAACACGTTCTGCGACAGTCCCCTCGACTTGATTTCGATTTTTCTGACTTTTTTTATCAGTTCGGATGAGTCCACTTCGATAATGTTAAATGTGTAATTTTAAGCGCTTAGGGCACCTGTACCTTGTCGAGAATATCGGTGATAATCTCGTCGGTGCTGATGTTGTTAGCCTCGGCTTCGTATGTGATGCCGATACGGTGGCGTAGAACATCGTGGCTTACCGCAATTACGTCTTCGGGCACTACAAAGCCGCGCTGGTGCAGGAATGCATAGGCGCGGGCGGCGCGGGCCAGCGAAATGGAGGCACGGGGCGATGCGCCGAACGAAATCAGGCCGGCCAGGTCGTTCAGGCCGTATTCAGACGGGAAACGGGTGGCGAATACCAGGTCGACTATGTAGCGCTCGATTTTTTCGTCGACGTAAATCTGCTCTACTACTTTCTGGGCTTCGATGATTTCGCGCGGATGGAGTACCGGGCGTACCACAGGGCGTTCGCGGGCTATATTCTGGCGTATGATAATTTTTTCTTCTTCCTTGGTGGGGTAGCCAATAACCACTTTCATCAGGAAACGGTCAACCTGTGCCTCGGGCAGAGGGTAGGTGCCTTCCTGCTCCACAGGGTTCTGGGTGGCCATTACCAGGAAGGGTTCGTCGAGGCCGAAAGTATTATCTCCGATGGTCACCTGGCGTTCCTGCATGGCTTCGAGCAGCGCACTCTGCACTTTGGCGGGCGCACGGTTGATTTCGTCGGCCAGCACGAAGTTGGCGAAGATGGGGCCTTTCTTTCCCTGGAACTGTTCACTCTTGACACTGTACACCATGGTGCCGACAACGTCGGCAGGCAGCAGGTCGGGTGTGAACTGTATACGGCTGTATTTTGCATCGATAAGCTGCGAGAGGGTTTTGATGGCAAGGGTCTTGGCCAGACCGGGAACGCCTTCGAGGAGTACGTGGCCGTTGGAGAGGAGGGCAATGAGGAGCGATTCTATAAGGTGCTTCTGACCTACGATAGTGGTGTCCATGCCACGGGTGATGAGTTCGATGAAGTCGCTTTTGCCGGCTACGAGCTCATTGAGTTCTCTGATATTTACAGATTCTGCCATAAATTGATATTGTTTTGTTATTTTTTTCTGTGATGAGCATGAGGCGGCTGCTACCACCTCCTGATTTGTTCCACAAAATTACAATTATAACAATTAATGTGTTAACGTCGAATGTTAAATATGCCTATAGAGTGCGAAAGCAGCTGAATCTTTAACTTTTTTTTATTAAATATGAGTGAAACGTCCGGGCCGGAGTATAAAAAACGGCCATCCACGATGGGATGGCCGTAGGAAAAATGTATGTGGGCTTATTTCAGAAGGCCTACCGAGCGGCTGATGAAGTCGCTCAAGGCCTGACCACGGAGCAGACCGTTGCCAAGCAGAGCCAGGTCGATCAGTTGCTTTATCAGCGGCTGGCCGGCAGCGTACTCACTCACAATCTTCTCCTGCGACTCGCGAGCTTCGGCGACGCTTTTTTCAAGGTCGTTGATTTTTTGCTGAGCCTCAGCATCCGGCTGTTTGTCATTGCCGGCTGCGTCGCGCAGGGCTGTGATTTCGCTGTTTGACTTCTCTACTGTTTCAGCCAGAGGCTCTACGCTTTCGCCTATGGCCTTCTGTGCGGAGTCGCGAATCTGCTGAACCAGCGGATGTTCGGTGTTCACCACCAGGTTATAGCTGTCGGGCATGTCGGCGTAGAAACTCATGCCGGGCTGCATGGCTGCCATGTCTTTCATGCGTCGCATGTACTCGTTCTGAGTGATTACAATAGGCATGTCGGCGGCGTTGAGGGCTTCGAAGCTTACCAGGAAGTCGGCCTTCTCCACCATGGGCACCTGGCTGCGGAATGCAGTGGTGAGAATGTTGCGCTGCAGAGGTGTGAGTTCAACGTCGCGCTTATTGTCGCGGCGTATGAGGTTGTCGAGCACATCGGAGTCAACACGTACAAAACGGGTCTTTTCGAGTTTGCTTTCAAGCAGGCCTACAAAGTGGCTGTCAAGCTGTCCGTCCATTATCAGTACCGAGTAGCCGCGGTCGGTGGCCGCCTTTATATAGCTGTACTGGGCGGTGGGGTCGGTGGCGTAGAGATAGATTATGTCGCCGTCCTTGTCGGTCTGGGCGGCTTCTACCAGCAGTTTGTATTCTTCGGGAGTGTAGTATTTGCCCTCGCTGTCCTTGAGTAGCACGAACTTCATGGCCGAATCGGCGAACTTCTGGTCGGTGAGCATGCCGTATTCGATAAAAATCTTAATGTCGTCCCACTTCTGCTCGTAGTCGCTGCGGTCGTTCTTGAATATGTCTTCGAGGCGCTGTGCCACCTTCTTGGTGATGTAGCTCGAAATCTTTTTCACGGCAGTATCGCTCTGCAGGTACGAGCGCGATACGTTCAGCGGAATGTCGGGCGAGTCGATTACGCCCTGCATCAGCATCATGAATTCGGGTACTACGCCTTCCACCGAGTCGGTGACATATACCTGGTTGCAGTATAGTTGTATGCGGTTTTTGGTCACTTCGATGTTGTTCTTGATTTTAGGGAAGAACAGAATTCCGGTGAGGGTGAAAGGATAGTCTACGTTGAGGTGAATCCAGAACAAGGGGTCGTCCTGTCCGGGATAGAGCTCGCGGTAGAAGTTGCGGTAATCTTCGTCGGTGAGTTCGCCGGGCTTGCGGGTCCACTGAGGCTCGGTGTTGTTGATTACCTTAGGGCGGTCGGTGTCGGTCATTTTGCCGTCTTTCCACTCCTGCTCGAAGCCGGATATAACAGGCACTGGCAGGAATCGGCAGTACTTTTTCAGCATGGTGTCGATGCGTGCCTGCTCGAGGAATTCTTTGCTGTCGTCGTCGATGTACAGCACAATGTCGGTGCCGCGGTCGCTGCGGTCGCCTTTCTCCATGGTGTATTCGGGCGAGCCGTCGCAGCTCCAGCGTACGGGTTCGGCGCCCTCTTTCCACGACAGCGAGTTAATTTCGACTTTTTTAGCCACCATAAAAGCCGAGTAGAAGCCAAGGCCAAAGTGACCTATGATGCTATTGGCTGTATCCTTGTATTTTTCCAGAAACTCTTCGGCTCCGGAAAAGGCAATCTGGTTTATGTATTTGTCGACATCTTCGGCAGTCATGCCAATACCGCGGTCGCTCACGGTGAGTGTGCCTGCTTCCTTGTCAACGGTTACGCTGACGCGGAGTTCGCCCAGTTCGCCTTTGAACTCGCCGAACGACTGCAGGGTTTTCAGCTTCTGTGTGGCGTCGACGGCATTGCTGACGAGCTCGCGCAGAAATATTTCGTGATCACTGTAGAGAAACTTTTTTATTACGGGGAAAATATTCTCGGTAGTAACCCCGATTGTGCCTTTACTCATAATATGAAAATATGTTTGTTGTTCTGTTTTTATACGTAATAACAACAATGCAAAAAAAATGCCACACTCGCGTGCGGCATTTAAAAATATTTAAAATACTGTTTTATTCGCGGGGTATGCCGTCTTTTTCGGCACGCTGGCTCAGGCGTTTGATTCGCTCCTGAGTATCGGGGTGCGAGGAAAACATTTTCTGAACGTAGCTCGACTCGCCGTTTTCGCCGGCACTGAGTTTTTCGAACGAACTTACCATGCCCCAGGGGTTTTTGCCATGCGATTTCAGGAATTCATAGCCATAGTCATCAGCTTCCTTTTCCTGTTTCTGCGAGAACTTGGCGCCTACCAGCGACTGGCCGAGAGCGCCCAATTGCGATTCGGAAAGCTGCGCTGCAACTCCTCCTGTCGAGGCGATGGCGTCTTTGAGGGCGCCGGTGAGCAGTTCGGTCTTGAAGGCCTTCTTGGAGTGGCGTTTTGCCACGTGGCCGATTTCATGGCCGATTATACCCAGGAGTTCGTCGTCGGTCATAATGTCCATAAGCGACGAGAAAACTCGTACGCTGCCGTCGGGGCAAGCAAAGGCATTTACGTCGATTACGTCATAGACTTTGAAATTCAAAGGAATACCTTCAACTTCATCGAGTCCGGCGGTAAGACGGCGTAAGCGCTGGGTGTAGGGGTCGTCTTCGCCCGGTACAGGATTGTTCTTGTCCATCCAGTCGATTGACTCCTTGACGTATGCGGCCATCTGGGCATCGGTCAGGGTAAAAGCCTGCACACCTTTTGCTGCCGCGTTGATTGCCTTGCCTAATTTAAGCTGGGCCTGAGCCTGGGGGCAGGCAAAGGCTCCTGTGGCAAGCAGAAGAATTGAAAATAAAATTTTTTTCATAGCCTTTGATTTGATTTGTGAGGCACAAAATTACTAATTTTGCATCACAAAAAAGTAATTTTTATGGCTAAAAAAAGTGGTAAGAATGTAATGCGCTGGTTTACAGCAGGCTTTTTTATTCTAATATTTATACTCGCGGCAGGGCTGCTTATGGTGGCTGCGGAGCATACGTTTATGAACTATTATATATGGTTCGCGGTGATGGCGCTGCTGGGGGTAGTGTGTGCCATGCCCTGCATGGGGCTATGGCGCTGGCTTACCGATGGCGCGGCCCGCTGGTTCTGTGGTGTGCTTCATGTGGTGTTTTTCACTGTGTTTTTATCCGGGCTGCTGATAGGACTGAACTTTATGCTTACCGACTTCAGCTCTTTGCCCGAAGTTAAGGCCGAGGTGGTGGACAAATACAGCGAAACCCATTATCGCAGCCGGCGGGTAGGGCGAAACCGATACACCCGTGGCGAGCCCTACAAGGTATATAAAGTGCAGTTCCGCCTCGACAATGGCAGTCTGCGCACTTTTCAGTTGCCTCTTAGCCGCTACAACAAGCTGCGGATTGGTTCTGCTGCCACATTGCATCAGGGGCCGGGTGCCCTGGGTGTGCCGGTAATCGCTTATTGAATTTTTTGCGAAAAAAAAGACAGCTCGCACCGAGTCATCTGTGTACTCGGTGCGAGCTGTCGTAATAGTTTGGTGTGCCGATGCTTAGTCGGCTTCCTCTACAGCCAGGAAGTGCGCATTTGTGCAATTGTTTTCCTTATCGTAGCTTACCTCTATGGTATTGCCCGGCATAACCGATGCCGTGATGATAAGTTCGGCCAGTTCGTCCTCAAGATACTTCTGGATGGCTCGCTTGAGCGGGCGTGCGCCGAACTGGATATCGTAGCCCTTTTCGGCAATGAAGTTCTTGGCCTCGTCGGTCAGACGGAGTTCGAATCCGAGGTCTTTCAGGCGTTTGGTAAAGCCTGCCAGCTCGATGTCGATAATCTTGAAAATCGACTCACGGTTGAGCTGGTCGAACATCACAATATCGTCGATACGGTTGAGGAATTCGGGCGAAAAAGCCTTGTGCAGGGCCTTCTGCAGAACGCCGTGGGTGAAGTCCTTGTCGATTTCGCGAGTGGTGAATCCGACACCACTGCCGAAGTCCTTCAGTTGGCGGGTGCCGATGTTGGATGTCATAATGATAATTGTGTTCTTGAAGTCGATACGGCGTCCGAGGCTGTCGGTCAGGCGTCCCTCGTCCATTACCTGCAGCAGCAGGTTGAACACGTCGGGGTGAGCTTTTTCTATTTCATCGAGCAGCACCACCGAGTATGGATGACGGCGCACCTTCTCGGTAAGCTGGCCGCCCTCTTCATAGCCCACATATCCCGGAGGCGCACCTACCAGGCGCGACACTGTGAACTTCTCCATATACTCACTCATGTCGATACGGATAAGTGTGTCCGCCGAATCGAACAGATACTCGGCAAGCTTCTTGGCCAGGTGAGTCTTGCCTACGCCTGTCGGACCAAGGAACATAAATGTGCCTATGGGTTTGGTGGGGTCTTTCAGACCTATGCGGTTGCGGTGAATAGCTTTGACAATACGCTTGATGGCCTCATCCTGTCCGATGATTGACTTTTGGAGTGTCGGGGCCATTTCGAGCAGGCGTACTCCCTCGGCCTGGGCTATGCGGGTCACCGGTACGCCGGTCATCATGGCCACTACTTCGGCTACCTGGTCCTCGTCGACACACTGGCGGTGTTCGTCAAGTTCCTTCTCCCACTTGGCTGTGGCCTTGTCGAGTTCTTCGCCAAGGGCCTGGGCCTTGTTGCGCCATTCGGCCGCGGCGGGGTAGTTCGATGCTTTGGCGGCGTCGAGCTTGTTCTTTGTGGCCTGGGCTATCTCGTTTTCGAGCCGTTCGATTTCCTCAGGCACCTGTATGTTGGATATATGTGCACGCGAGCCGGCTTCGTCAAGAGCGTCAATGGCCTTGTCGGGAAAATTGCGGTCGCTGATGTAGCGGTCGGTTAGCTTCACGCATGCCTCGAGGGCGTCCTGAGTGTAGCTTACGTTGTGGTGACTCTCGTATTTGTCCTTTATGTTGTTGAGAATCTGCAGGGTTTCCTCGGCGGTGGTAGGCTCGACCATCACCTTCTGGAAGCGGCGTTCGAGGGCGCCGTCCTTTTCGATGTTCTTGCGGTATTCGTCGAGGGTGGTGGCGCCGATGCACTGTAGCTCGCCGCGGGCCAGGGCCGGTTTGAGCATATTGGCGGCATCCATCGAACCCTGTGCGTTGCCGGCGCCCACTATGGTGTGGATTTCGTCGATAAACAGAATTACGTTGGGGTTCTTGCTGAGTTCGTTTAGAATAGCTTTGATGCGTTCCTCAAATTCGCCGCGGTACTTGGTGCCGGCCACAATGCCGGCCATGTCGAGCGATACCACACGCTTGTCGAACAGTATACGCGATACCTTGCGCTGCACAATGCGCAGGGCCAGGCCTTCGACGATGGCGCTCTTGCCTACGCCCGGTTCGCCAATCAGCACCGGATTGTTCTTTTTGCGGCGGCTGAGTACCTGAGCCAGGCGTTCGATTTCGAGTTCGCGGCCAACCACGGGGTCAAGAATACCTTCCTCGGCGGCGCGGGTCATGTCGTGGCCGAACTTATCGAGAACAGGAGTGCCCGACGATTTGTCGCCGCGGCGTCCCTTCTTGCGGTCAGAGGCTTGAGAGCCGGCGGTCTGGGCATCGCCCTGTGAGCCACCGCCCGACCAGGGAGCAGACGACCCGTCGGCCTCTTCGTCGTCATCATCGGAGAAAGTTGCGCCTGCCCGCGGACGACTGCCGCCTGCCAGACCGGCATAGAGGCGGTCGTAGTCGATGCCCGCCTCTAAAAAAGGTTTGATGAATTCCATATTCTGTACTTCGTAATTGCGGAACAAAGCCAGCATCACATGTTCGGTGTCGATTACCGATGCCTTCAGCAGTCTGCCTTCGAGCAGGCTGAGCTTTATCACGCGGTTTGTCAGGTCGGTAACCGAAAGGTCCGAGGCTCCTTCCGATTTGCCGTTGTTGAAGAGATAATCGTCGAGCTGCTGACGCAGTTCGTACACCGACACACCGTCGGCCAGCTGCTCCATGAGCTTGACAGTGGGCGACGAAAGGTCGGAAAGCATAGCCAAAAGCAGGTGGGCTGGGGTAATCTCACGGTTATTGTGCCTGAGAGCCTCGCGCCGGCTGCGTTCGAGCAGCTGCTGGATATTGTCGGAGAACTTATTTTCCATAAATTATGCAATGTGTGTCCGGTAAAAGTAAAGCGAATATAATGCAATACTAATGCCAAAGTTAGCAAAAAAAATCCGAGAATGTTCAGTTTTGACTTTTGTTAAGATTCGAACATGCTCCCGCAGCATAATGTGCTATATAATTAAAAAATTAAAAAGTCAAATGATTGTTCAAAATATGTGCATGTTTCGGGATTTTTTTGTAACTTTGTATGAAATTTTGCCGCGAACCTGGCCTGCATATCGCAAGATCGGTTCAAACGTTTAATAAACAATAATATACATGCTGGAAGAAGATCGAATATTTAAGATCAATATCGAGAACGAGATGAAATCGGCCTACATCGACTATTCGATGTCGGTGATTGTATCGCGTGCTCTCCCCGACGTGCGCGACGGTATGAAGCCCGTGCATCGCCGAGTACTCTTCGGAATGAACGAAATGGGTAATCGTAGCGATAAACCACATAAGAAATCTGCCAACTGTGTCGGTGAGGTCATGGGTAAATATCACCCTCACGGCGACTCGTCGATTTACGGTACCGTTGTGCGTATGGCACAGGACTGGTCGCTGCGTTACACGCTCGTCGACGGCCACGGCAACTTCGGCTCTGTCGACGGTGACCCACCCGCCGCTATGCGATACACCGAGGTGCGCCTCTCGAAAATGGGCGAGGAAATGCTGCGCGACATCGAGTCGGACACAGTGGATTTCCAACCCAACTACGACAACAGCCGCCGCGAGCCGGTTGTGCTCCCAACACGCATTCCAAACCTGCTGGTAAACGGTGCCTCGGGTATCGCCGTGGGTATGGCCACAAACATGCCGCCTCATAACCTCACCGAATCGCTCAACGCTTCGATTGCGCTGATTGACAATCCAGAAATAGAAATCGACGAGCTGATGAAGATTATACCGGCTCCCGACTTCCCCACAGGCGGTACAATCTACGGCTATAACGGTGTGAAAGACGCCTACAACACAGGCCGCGGACGCATCGTTATCCGTGCGAAGGCTACCATCGAAGCCGAAGCCAACCACGAGTCGATTATCGTAACCGAAATACCGTACGGCGTAAACAAAGCCGAACTCATCAAATATATAGCTGACCTCGTAAACGACAAAAAACTCGAGGGTATATCGAACATCAACGACGAGAGCGACTACCGGGGCATGCGCATTGTGATACAGCTGCGCTCCGATGCCAACTCCAACGTGGTGCTCAACAAGCTCTACAAGATGACCCAGATGCAGGCATCGTTCAGTGTCAACAATGTGGCACTTGTAAACGGCCGCCCGCGCACACTCAACCTCAAAGACCTGCTACAGGCCTTCATCGACCATCGCCACGACGTGGTGGTACGCCGCACCCAATTCGAACTCCGAAAGGCCCGCGAGCGCGCCCACATACTCGAGGGCCTGATGATTGCCGTGCAGAACATCGACGAGGTAATAGCAATAATCCGTGGCAGCGAAACACCCGACGAAGCAAAACTACGACTGGGAGAACGCTTTGGCCTCGACGAGGTACAGACCCAGGCTATCATCGACATGCGTCTGCGTGCCCTCACACACCTGCTTATCGACGACCTGCAGCATGACATCGACGAAATCCACGCCCGCATAGCCGAACTCGAACTCATTCTCAACGACGACCACGTATGCCGCGAACTCATAAAGTCGGAACTCGCCGACCTTCGCGACAAGTTCGGCGACGCACGCCGCACCGATATAGACTATACTGCCGGTGACTTCAACGCCGAGGATTTCTATGCCGACGACGAAATGATTATCACCATATCGCATCTTGGCTACATCAAGCGTACCCCCCTGAGCGAATTCCGCGCCCAGAACCGTGGCGGCGTAGGAGCCAAAGGCAGCGATACCCGCGACACCGACTTTATAGAGCATATATATCCTGCTTCGATGCACAACACCATGCTCTTCTTCACCGACCGCGGTCTGGTGTACAAAATGAAGGTGTACGAACTGCCCGAAGGAGCCAAGAACACCAAAGGCCGCGCCCTGCAGAACCTGCTCAATATAGAACCCGGCGATCAGGTACGCGCCTATATACGCTGCAAACAGCTCGATAACGCCGAATTCACATCGTCGCATTACCTTATATTCGCCACAAAGAACGGCGTGGTAAAGAAAACCTGCCTCACCGAATATGCACGAGTGCTGGCCAAGGGCAAAAAAGCCATCATAATCCGTGAAGGCGACTCGCTGGTAGGTGTGGAACTCACCGACGGCAACAGCGAACTGCTGCTGGCAAACCGCAACGGACGTGCCATCCGTTTCCCCGAGAACAAGCTCCGTGCCATGGGACGTGTAAGTACCGGTGTACGCGGCATGCGCCTTGACGAAGACGGACAGGACCAGGTGGTAGGCCTCATTGCAATGTCTGCCGACAGCGGCAACACCGTAATGGCTATTTCCGAAAACGGATTCGGCAAGCGCAGCGACCTCGAAGGTTACCGTGTGACTAACCGCGGAGGCAAAGGTGTGAAGACAATGAACATTACCGACAAGACAGGCAAGCTCGTGGCATTCGAAAGCGTAAACGACGACAACGACCTGGTGATTATAAACCGCTCGGGCATCACTCTCCGCTTCCATGTAAGCGACATCCGTGTAATGGGACGTGCTACCCAAGGCGTGCGCATAATCAACCTTGAGAAACGTAGCGACGTTATAGCTTCGGTATGCTGTGTCGAATCTGACCCCGAAGAGGAAGTAGAGGCAATAGAGGAAGGAGAGGAACTGCCGGGCCTCAGCGATGCCGAACTCAACGAGCCCGATACCGACACCGATGCCGACAAAGCAGACGAAACTGAAACTAACGAATAAACATTAATTTCAACATTATGAAAAAAATCGCATTAGCAGCCGTTGTCTGTTTAGTTGCAGCAGGCGCATCGGCACAGATTAATGTGGTGAAAGATGCTGAGCGCGCCATGAAAGGCAACGCTTCGCTCGACGATGTGGTGAAAATTATCACTCCCGCCTTCACCAACCCTGAAACTGAACAGCTTGCCCAGACCTACTATGTGCCCGGCAAAGCAGCTTTCAACAACGCCGACATGCTGTTGGTACAGCGTCAGCTTGGCCAGCTCGACGATAAAGGAATCGTGGCTATGGCTAAGAATCTGCTTGAAGGTTACAACTACTTTATGAAGGCTTTCCCCCTGGACTCGCTGCCCGATGCCAAGGGTAAAATCAAGCCCAAATATTCGAAAGACATGGTGAACGTACTCGCAGGCCACTACCTCGACTACAACAACGCCGCCATCGACTTCTGGGGAGCACAGGACTTCAAAGGCGCTTACGATGCCTGGACAATACTGCTGTCGATGCCCAAAAACCACGCCATTGCCAAGGCTATTCCTTCGGAGCGTCAGTTCGCCGACTCGACTCTCTCGGAAATCGCTTTCAACCGTGGTCTGGCCGCATGGCAGATTGAAAAACTCGACGACGCTCTCGCTGCATTCGACCAGGCAAAGAGCATGGGCTACAATAAGAAACAGCTCTATGACTATGCAATCGCAGTAGCAAGCCAGGCAAACAAAAACGACGTGGTCGCAGCCTGGGCAAACGAGGCTATCCCCTTGTACGGCAAGGAAGATGACAGCTATATACGCCAGATTATCAACAGCCAGCTGCAGAATGGCGAATTCGACAAGGCAAAGGCTTCGATTGATGCTGCTATCGCTGAAGACCCCACAAACTCGCAGTATCAGTGGGTGCTTGGTATCATCTATAACTACCGTAAGGATGAACTTCGCCGCGAAGTAGCCAATGCTCAGGGTGTAACCGACGAAGATCCCCGTGTGAAAGAAATCAATCAGCTTCACGCCGATTCACGTGCTGCATTTCAGAAAGCCGTAGAGCTTAATCCGGCTAATGCCGAAGCTTATTCAGGCCTGGGTATGATTATCTACGAGGACGCCCAAATTGCCGATGCCGCTGCTCCGGTAAACGCTCCTCAGAGCTACTACGACCAGAACGTGACTCCGCTGCTTAAGAAAGCTGCCGAATGCTACGAAAAGGCCGTGGAAATCAATCCCGAGGATGCCAACTCGCTCAAGGCTCTGCGTATCATATACTACAATATGAACGACGAAGCCAACATGAACCGCGTGGAGCAGGCTATCAAGCTGCTCTGATAGCAGGTACATAATCAAAAACAACAGAGCCATGCCGGCAACGGCATGGCTCTGTTGTTTGTTCGCCCGACATGGGCATAATCTAACGGGTGTAAGTCCCGAGCGCGCCCCGATAGCGGGAAGCGCATAGTCCGAGGCAACGGTGTCTGCCGTGAGGAGAATCGGAAGGAAGCTAAGGACAAAAGTCTGGCTCCACGCACAGAAACATGATATAAGGCTCGAAGTCAGGGGTAA
>CAJTRC010000019.1 GCA_910578365.1 uncultured Muribaculaceae bacterium | reverse complement strand
TAAAAATCCATTAATTCAAAAAATAATGTTGATACAGAAATTACCATTCCACTCGAAAATCACGGGCGCCTTTTGCTCTTCATTTCAGTCACATAGCTCGCTATGCTCCTTCAATTCAGAGCAAAATTCGCCACGTGATTTCCGGCCGGGAATTAACATTTATTATTAAACACCCTCTTACTTCTTGACGGCGGCGGCACGCTTGCGGCGCGAGTCGGCGAGGTAAGCTACCGGCGAAGCCACGTAGATGGTGGCCAGAGTACCGATAATTACACCCCAAATCATTGCGAACACAAAGCTGCGGATGGCATCACCGCCCAGGATGAAGATACACAGAAGTACCAGCAGGGTCGAGCACGAGGTCATAATGGTACGACCCAGAGTGCTGTTGATTGACTTGTTGATGGTGTTGAAGAATGTTTCCTTGGGATACAGACCTACGTTTTCGCGCACACGGTCGAATACCACCACGGTATCGTTGATCTGATAACCGATTACGGTAAGGATAGCGGCGATGAAGGTCTGGTCGATTTCCATGGCGAAGGGCAGTACGCCATAGAAGAGCGAGTAGAAGCCTATGATAGCGAAGGCGGTGAAGGCCACGGCGGCCAGAGCGCCCAGCGAGAAGGCTATGTTGCGGAAACGAACCAGAATGTAGAGGAACATTGCAATCATGGCAATGATTACCGCTACATAGGCATCGGTACGCATGTCGTCGGCAACGGTGGGGCCTACTTTCTGCGACTGTACGATACCCTGGCTGGCGTCGGTAGTGCTGAATTCTTTGTCGGTCATGCCGGCGCGGAGGTCCGACTTGAGTACTTCGAAGAGTTTGTCGGTGATTTCGCGTTCTACTGCCGGATCGCCGTCTTCAATCTTGTAGTTGGTGGAGATACGTACCTGGTCGGAGCTCTGGATGTTGATTACCGAAACAGATGCGCCGGGGAATGCCTGCTGCAGGCGGCCTTCGATGTTGCTGCGGTCAACCGGATGGTCGAACTTGACAATGTAGTTGCGGCCACCCGAGAAGTCGATGCCCTGGTTGAGGCCGCGGGCGAACAGCGATACAATCACAATAGCCACGATAGCGCCTACCACACCGAAGCTGACCTTGCGCTGGTCGAGGAAGTTAATCTTCGAATCGGTGAACATCTTGCGCGAGATGGCGGTGCTGAACTGCAACTCGGGGTTCTTCTTGCTTTTGAAGTACCAGAGGAAGAACAGACGGCTCAGGTATACTGCGGTGAAGAACGAGCATACAAGACCGATGATAAGAGTGGTGGCGAAGCCCTTGATAGGACCGGTGCCGAACAGCAGCAGAATCACGCCGGTGATAATCGAGGTAAGGTTGGAGTCGAAAATCGCCGAGAATGCGTTGGAGTAACCGTCGGCAATGGCGTTACGCGAGTTCTTGCCTGCACGGAGTTCTTCTTTGGCGCGCTCAAAGATAAGCACGTTGGCGTCGACAGCCATACCCAGCGAAAGTACGATACCGGCGATACCCGACATGGTCAGTACGGCCTGGAACGATGCCAGAATACCCATGGTGAAGAAAAGGTTGAAGACAAGGCATACGTTGGCGATAAGGCCCGGTATGACGCCGTAGAAGACTATCATAAATATCATAAGCAGTACCAGTGCCACTACGAACGAGATGAAGCCGCTCTGGATGGCCTCTTCGCCCAGCGACGGACCAATAACCATGTCGGAGATGATGTTCACCTTGGCATTCATCTGACCCGATTTGAGCACGTTCACAAGGTCGGTAGCTTCTTCAACGGTGAAGTTACCGGTAATCTGCGAGTTGCCGCCGTCGATTACCGAACGCACCGAAGGAGCGGAGTATACACGGTCATCGAGCACAATGGCTACGGGAGCCTGGCCATGTTCAACGGCTTCTTTGGTAATCTGGGCCCAGCGACGGGCTGCATCGCTGTTCATGGTCATGCTTACCATATTGCCCTGGAGGTTGTCGTAGTTGGTCGAAGCGTCGGTAACTACGTTGCCGAAGAGGGCTGCTTTGCCGTTGTCGTTCTTAAGAGCGTAGAGGGCGTAACCCAGGCGGGTTTCCTTCTTGGTCTGGGGGTTGACGGTAACCTCGGGTTTCACGCCCCAGCGGAGAGCCAGGTTGGCGGGGAGGTTGCGGAGTGCGGCAGGCGATTTGAGCAGCGCGTCGATTTCATCCATGCTCTTTTTGTCGGGAGCGTAGCCGAGAATCACGCCGGGCTGCATCGAACCACCCTGCATCAAGGCTGCCAGCGGAGCGATGTTCTTGGTGCTGTCGGCGCTGAGAGCGGCGATGGCGGCGTCAAGTCCCTGCTGGAGGCCTGCGAGTTCCTGGTTGTCGGTATAGAAAGTCTTATAGAATTCGAGTGCGGCTGAGCGCTGGAGCAGGTCGCGGACGCGTTCGTGGTCCTTCACGCCGGGAAGTTCGAGCAGAATCTGGCCGTCCTTGCCCTGGAGTACCTGGATGTTGGGCGAAACTACGCCGAACTGGTCGATACGGTTGCGGAGTACGTTGTTGGCGGTGTTCTCTACCGAAGCCTTCACGGCGTCCTTGAGGGCTGTACGGGCAGCGTCATCGCCGGCACCCTGTTTGAGATTGCTGACATTAAAAATCACACCGAAGTCGGGAGCCGAACCGTTTGCGGCGGCGAGGGCACGATACTGTTCGATGAATGTGCCTATGTAGTCGTCGCTCTGATGGTCGGGCTTGCTTACGATGGCATCGGTCTGGGCGAGAGCCTTTTCGAAAGTGGAGTCAACATCCTGGGTGGCCTTGAACGAACGGAGCATGTCGGGCACGTCGACCTGCAGAATTACGTTCATACCGCCTTTAAGGTCAAGACCGAGGTTAACTCCCCATTTCTGAACCTGAGAAAGGGTGTAACCGAGATACACTTTTTCCTCGCCGTGCGAGTCCATGTAGTGTTTGTAGGCCTGGTTATAGACCGAGTCGGTGTTGCCAACTTCTTTCTGCTGAGCTAAGGCATACTCGTCGGCCTCTTTTTCATATTTGTTTGACACAAAGGTGAATGAGAGGTAAAACAAGCACACCAGCACCAGAAATGCAGCTATCACACCGGCCACGATGCTACCAAGCGTTCCTTTGCTTTGCATGTGATTTGTTTATGGTTTAATTTGTTAATTATTTGAGTTCGTATTTTTTTCAGCTTGCAAATATAGTGTTTTTTCTCCAAACTTCGCCCATAACAAGCCTATTTTTTCATTTTTTAGAATTTATACGACACACCCACAAGGCCTTTGATTCCCTGGGCGGGCAAGGACAGCAGCAGGTCGTAATGGTGGTTGAGCAGGTTCTCGCCGCGGAGCCACACGCTCAATTGCGGGCTGATACGGTAAGCCGCACCTAAGCTGAGGTCGCTTTTGTTGCCGAGTTTACGCTCCGCACCTGCATAGTTGTAAAGCTTGCGGCCTCCACGGAATTCGTAGCCCAGCTCAAGGTCGAGGTTGTCGACCGGATGCACCTTAACCGAGGCATCCGCCACATAACGGGCGCGGTCGAGCCAGCGGTAGTAGCCCTTGTCGGTAGCCTGTGGCGCCATCTGCGCGGTAGCCTCAAAGTCCACTATGTCACGCCAGCGGTATCCTATTCCGGCGCCAAGCAGCCAGCCTTTTATATCGTAGGGAACGAAAAGCGAGTAATATGGATTCAGGATGTTTACTCCCACATTGGCCAACGAGGGCCGGCTTTGCGACGGCATCAGCCAGTCGTTGGCCATGCTGTAACCGCCGAAAAGTTTAAGGCTCACTCCTGCCACCGGACCTACGGTGAATTTAAGGCTTGCGTCGACCGGCACGTTGCTGTACGGGCGCATTTCCTGAGGTGTAAAGTAATGGCAGAGGTTGTAGTACCCGGCTGCGGTGTTGATTCTGTCGCCGCCTTCTACACGGGCCTCGACGGCAAACATACTCAGCGGAGCCCAGCCAATCTGTACATCGGGAGCTACATGGAAGCGCTTGACCTTAGTGTCACCAATAGTCATATCACCGGTACGGACGTCGAGTTTCAGCCCTACATGTGCGCTGAATGTCGCTGTATTATAATTATAGTAAGGCAGCAAAGTAAGGTCGCCGTTCCCGCTGCTGAGGAAGTCGCCTTTAATGTCGATACCGCCTGAGGGCTTGCCCGGCGCGCCGCCAAGCATCACGCCTATCTCGGGGGTATAGCGCTGCTCGTTGAAGTGCGAGGCATAGCCGAAATGCTCGAATTCAAATGTGGCTTTGTATGTAAACGTCTTGTAGCGCCCCCACCACGAAGCATCGGCCTTGAAGCCGTCGGCATTCAGCACCTTGGTGTTAACATCGTTTCCTATTCCGGTGCTGTACTCTCCAAGGGCGGGCATAGTAGTGCGTCCGTGCATATATTCAAGTGCCACAGTCAGATGCCCGGCCTTGAACATGCGGTTGAAGTCGGCTCCGAGCGACACCGTATTGTCACCATAGGAGTACTTCTCCGAGCCTACGCTGCCTTTGTAGGAATTGCCGTCGAACTGCATCCATGCGCCCAGACGGGTGTTGTGGGTGTTTATGAAACGATATCCGGCCGAAGCTCCCAGATTGTACACCGGAAAGTAGCCTATGGCCGCATAACCGCGGTACGGGGTGAGCGCAATGGTATCGCCGTAAGAGGCCGGCTCGAGTACCGGCAGTATGGTGGTAAGTTCGGAGGCCTTGAGATATTCGTGCAGCGACAGAGGTTTGAGCTCTACCCGGGGCAGCTGTATCGACGGCACGAAGTTGGCCGGCCGCTCGGCGCTGCGTTGCTCGGGCACAATGGTACGGTCGACTGTTATTTCGGTGCTTATATCCTGGGCCATAACCGCCGGCGCCAGCAGCGCCGCACCCAGAAATGCTATATGTCTTGTTTTCATGTCTACTGAGTTAATAATTACAGACGCTCCTCTATCATGCGGAATATATCGGCTTCATTGCCGGGATAGTTATCGCGGAGTGCTTCGAGATAGCTGTCGGCCTCGAACTTCTTGCCCCGGGCACGATAGATATCGCTCAAGAGTATGAAGCCTCGCGCAAGCCAGTAGGAGTGAGGGGTGCGCGAGTTGGTGAGTTCCTCGGCGGCTGTCTTGGCGTTTTTATAATCTTTAGCGTCGAAATAGCTCTGTGCCATATAGTACGCGCTCTTGGCGCCGAATATATTGTCGGTTTCGTCGGCGGCGCTGTTCCATACCTTGCGTGCTTCGGCGTTTTTGCCGCTGTTTTCCAGGGCCATGCCTTTGCAGAACAGTGCTTCGAGTTTTTCTTCGGAGCCGATGGTCGACGATGCAAGCAGCATGTCGGCGGCAGCGAGGGCTTCGGCCCAGTTGCCGAGATCCAGGCATGCACGCATCATGCCCAGGCGGGCGGCGTTCAACGAGGCTGTCGACGAGGCGCTGCCCGACAGACGGCGATATGCCTCAAGAGCCGCCGGCGCATGTCCTTTGGCATATTCTATGTTGCCGATGGTTTCGAGGGCGGCTTCGGCTCGTACATTGTCGGGGAAGCGGTCGGCGATGGCCCGGGCGTAATACAGAGCCTTGTCGCTGTCATTGTTTTCACCGGCATGGTCGAGCAGATAGCCCAGAGCGGCGGCCACGAAGGCTCCGTCGGGATAATCGCGCACGTAGGCTTCCAGTCGGCTTACATCGCCACGGTCGTCGTAGGCTTCTTCGGCGGTCACAAAACTGATGCGGTCGGCTTCGGCCACATCGATCTGCGGAGCATTGTCGATGCCGGCCAGATACTCGCGCACCTCGGCCAGAGTGCCGTCTTCGGCGCCTATGCGCTTCAGATAGTCGGCGGCGAGCGAGGCTTCGTCGGAGGTCGGCGCCGCGGCAATGAGCTGTTTGAATGTGACTACAGCCTGGTCGCGCGCACCACCCTGCAGCTGGAGCGAGCCCAGACGCAGATAAGCTGTGCGGGCTTGTGCCGTTGCCGGATATGTTTCAATCACACGACGGTAAGCTACAGCGGTGGCGTCCTTGTTGCCCAGCGAATGTTCAGTTTCGGCCAGTTCAAGCATGGCTTCGGAGGCAAGGCCCGACTGCGGATAGTCGCGCAGGAAATCCTGCAGCAACTGTTTCTTGGCTGAGAAATCGTGAGTAAGGCCTTTCATTGCTGCCTGCTGAAATTTGGGATAGTCGCCGGCCTCGGGCAGTGCTTCGTAGGCGCGGGCATATACGTCAGAGGCCCGATTGAAGTCCTTACCATAGTAATATGTGTCGCCGAGGCGGTTGAGAGCATCGGCCAGTACTTCGGCGGGCAGACCTTTCTGCTCCGATACATAGCGGAAATCGTCGGCGGCTTTACCGTAATTCTTCTGTGCGAAATAGGCGTAGGCGCGGTCGTAGCAGCCCACGGTATAGTTGGCGTCGCTCCCGGAGGCGCCGGCCAGATAGCGGTCGAATTCTTTCACCGCTCCGACATAGTCGCCTTTGCGGTACCGGGCCTCGCCCAGCACAAGGGCATTCTGCAGTGCTACGCCGCGGTCGTATCTGTCGAGCGATGTGCCCTGGCTCAGATAGTTGAGCGCCGCATCGGCATTGCCAGTGGCCAGCGCACGCGAACCGAGCACATAAAGCACCTGCTGCTTGGCCTTGAGTACTTTTTCGCCCGGATTTCGCATACGGTTAATCGATTCGAGTGCTCCTTCGTAGTTATTGTCGTTTATCCAGCCGCTCACCACATATTCCTGTACTTCGGGCGCATAGCGGCTATCGGGATAACGGCGAAGGAATTCCTCGAAAGTGGCTACCGAGCTGCCGAACGGTATCCGGCCGCCGCGGAATTTAGCTACTGCATAGTTGTAGAAGGCCGACTCCTGCACTGCCTTGTCGTGATTCATCCGCAGAGCTTTGTCGAGCGATAGCAGGGCTGCGTTGGTATCGCCCTGGTTCAGCAGGGCCTGGCCTATATAAAGCAACGAACTCTGCCCCATGGCATCATCGAGGGTGCTTACCGGCTGCAGGCTGGATATAGCCTCGGCATACCTGCCCTCGTGATACTGGCTCAGGCCGAGTATATACATAGCCGACTGGGCCGGGTCGTCGGTCGCTGCAACGTATTTCTTAAGATAAGGAATCGCCTCCGACGGCTGGTCGATACGATACAGACTCTCGCCGGCAATCCTGTTGGCCTCGGCCTGATACCCAGGCGCAATACCCTGGCGGCGCAGAAGTTTGCGGGCGGTAGTCAGCGCCTTGGCATAGTCAGCCTCGCTGTAATATATCTGCGACAGGTAGTAGTCGGCCATATTGCCGGGTTCGGCTGAGGTATTCACTTTTGCAAAGAGGTCTTTGGCCTGCCGGTAATCGTGGCGTGCATAGGCTATGTACGCAATATAAAAGCGTGCGGCGTTGCCGTAGGCCTTTGTATTGAGCAGCGAACGGAATACAGCCTCGGCGCGGTCATAGTCGGCAAGTTTGAGGTGACAAAAGGCCTTACGGTACTCAAGGTCTTCTTTCAGATGTCCTGGCAGCGTGCGGGGATCAATCAGCGCATACTGCTTCAGTGCCTCGGCATAGCTGCCGGCCATGATACAATCGCCTATATACAGCATAGCCTCCTGACGGTGAAGCGAGGCCGGATATTTTTGTATGAACGCTATGAAATGCGCCTTGGCCGAGGCGCCCTGCACATGGTAGCAGGCGCGGGCGATAAGCCAGTCGGTTTCCTCGGCTTCGCCTGCGCTGAGCGCACTGCGGTCGATATGCGCCAGCTGGTCGATACATCCTATGTAATTTGCATCGGCAAACATGGCTCTGCCACGGCTAAGATAGCCGTCATACGCAGGAGAGTTCACGGCAGCCGGAGCGCTCACCAGGGCAGCGGCCGCTATGGTTGATAGTAGTATTTTCTTCATTGAGCAACTGCAATTGCGATTTAGTATGCAAAGGTACACATTTTAGTTGGTAATCACAACACTATATTTTATGCGGCATATTCCGGCGATATTTACAGTAGAGTCCGGCTTTATTTATTGACGGATGACATTGTTCCTTTGCTGCATGATGCTGAATATTTCGTATCAAAAATAATCGCACTGATTAAGAGGGTGTTTAATAATAAATATTAAATTCCCGGTGGCGTATCTTTTAGCTAAATTGCTATAAATGAAGAAGGAGCTAAATTCGCCACGTGATTTTCGGCCGGGAATTAACATTTATTATTAAACACCCTCTAAGACCATGGTCCCAATATTTTGCGTGTATATCACTATAACACAACACAGCCCGCGACTATTGGGAAACGAGCTCCAAGTCAAGGGCTGTGTTGTTATATAACTGAATCAGATGCCGAAAGTAAGTGTGGTGTAGTAGCCCAGCGAACCGTTGCCGGCATACTGGCCGCCATAGCTCAGACTGATGTACTGATTTCCGGGACCCCACCACGATGATGTTACCAGTCCACCTTTGTTTACAACCGATACCGGAGTGCCATAACTGCCGCAAAGGGCGTTGAATACCATGTCGTAGCGCGAGGTATTGGCATAGGGTGTGTAGTACACGAATTCCGAACCGGCAAGCGTTCCGTTGTTGTAGTACATTGTGGCATCAGGCCAATAGTAGTTCATCATGGGCACATTGCTCAGATATATGGCGTTGGGACCGTAGCTCTGAACTGTGTAACCCGAGTTCAACAGCAGATTCAACGACACGTTTATGGCCGAACCGAAACTCACTCCAAGCACTGTATGGAAGGGGCGCCAGGTGGCTGCCGGACGCCAGGCACGTGGCGGTGCCGGACGATAATAGGGGCGAGATGGCGGCAGATACGGACGAGATGGCGGAGTGGGACGGTAATAGTGTTCATGCTTGTGGCTATGCCCGTGGCCGTGCCCGTGTCCGTGTCCGTGTCCGTGACCCGGCTTGGGATGATGAGCCTGGGGTGGATTTCCGGGGCGAGGATGGCCCTGATTGCTGCCGGGACGCGGATTGCCATGGTTGCTGCCGGGTCGCGGATTGCCATGGTTGCCGCCGGGTCGCGGATTGCCATGGTTGCCGCCGGGACGCGGATT
Source organism: uncultured Muribaculaceae bacterium (assembly GCA_910578365.1). Classification (GTDB taxonomy): domain Bacteria; phylum Bacteroidota; class Bacteroidia; order Bacteroidales; family Muribaculaceae; genus CAG-873. The sequence continues at coordinate 24,076 of CAJTRC010000019.1, read as the reverse complement.
GCCATGGTTGCCGCCGGGACGCTTGCCGGAATTACCGGGACGACCGGCCGGACGGCTCTGCTGGCCGGTCGACGGACGTGAGTTTTTACTTCCGTTGTCGTGGTTGTCGTTGCGGCCGCGCGCTTCAGCCACAGGACAGCAAAGGGCTCCGCAAAGGAGCAACATGCCTACAGTTCGTAATATTCCTCTCATTGCTTTCTGTTTTTACTTTACTTTTTAGACAACACCTTTGCAAAAAGGTTTAAAGGGGCGCCACGCAGTGTGACGCCCCTTTGACATATCGGCAGATGAAACCGTTAGATTTCGGCTTTCTTACCGTTTTCAAAAAGCACTTCTTTTTCTTCGGGCAGTGAGCTTACGGGCTTGCTGAGCACAACTGCATAGAGCAGCAGGTAAGCGGCGAAGAATACTACCAGCCAGAAGCTGTTTATGATGCCTACGCTGTCGGCCAGAGCGCCCTGTACGATTGTCCAGATACCGCCGCCGCAAACCATCACCATGAAGATACCGGATGCAACCGAGGTATATTTGCCCAGACCCTGTACCGAGAGGTTGAAGATGGCACCCCACATTACCGAAGTACACAGACCTATCAGCACAAAGAAAATAGAGTTTACAGGAATTTCAACCGAGGTGAAGCTGAGGTTGTTGGAGTCGAAGCCGAAGAAGCCCATTTTTGATTCGGGCAGCAGAATGCCGAGTGCCAGAAGCACTATAGCCAGCGTGCTCACGAATATGAGCATGGCTTTCGATGAAACCTTGCCGCCTACAACACCGCCAAGCAGACGGCCTACGAGCATAAACAGCCAGAACATGCCGCACACTGCGCCGGCACCAATCGAGCCTATTGAGGTGGAAAGGTCCTGATAAGTCCAGTTCGACACACCGATTTCAACACCCATGTAGCAGAAGATTGCCACTACACCAAAGGTGAAGTTGCGGAACTTGAAGGCATCCATAGCCTTGATGGCGGTTTTTGGTTTGCCCAGGTCAGGGTCTTCGGGAAGTTTGGAGAAGAACAGCACAATGAATGCAACCGCAAAGATTGCCATTGCCATGTAGAACACGGGGTTAGCCGAAGCGATGGAGCTGGCCGAGCCACCAATCAGACCGCCTACGATTACCGGTGCCAGGGTAGCGCCTACCGAGTTGCACGAGCCGCCGAACATCAGCAGCTGGTTGCCCTGCTTTTCGTCCTTGCCAAGCGAGTTGAGCATGGGATTCACAACGGTGTTGAGCATACACATGGAGAAACCGGCTACGAGTGCGCCGAGCATATACACGCCCAGTGCCACATTAGTGTCAGCTATCATTCCGGATACATAAGTGATTGCCACACCGATAAAACCTACCGATACTGCAGCGAGAGCGGTAAAACGGTAGCCTTTGTTCTGCAGAACCTTGCCTGCCGGATAACCCATTATAGCGTAGGCGATAAAGTTACAGAAAGTACCTAACTGCGACATTACGGCATTGCCGGCCGACATTTGTTTGATTACATCGCCCAGAGGGTTCTGGTAGCCTGTAACGAAGGCTATCATAAAGAACAGGGCGAACATGATTGCGATAGGCAGAGCGAAGCTGCCCTGACGAGCATTGGTCTTTGAATGACTCATGGTTCTTAAATGAAGGTAATATATTTAGGTTTGTAATTTATATTAGCATGAAACGTTTTGTTTCGGTATGCTTGTTTTTGACTCGTAAAGTTAATATTTTTTTGGCAAACTGCCAAATTATGGATTCAATATTTTCTTTCGCCGAAAATGGCGCTGCCTACACGCACATGTGTGGCGCCCTCGGCTATGGCTATCGGATAGTCGTGACTCATACCCATGCTGAGAATATCGAAGCCGCGCAGGTCGGGATTTTCGGCCTTGATACGCGCCATAAGTTCGGCAACGGCATGAAAATCGGCACGCACACGCTCATTGTCGCCGGTGTTCGAGGCCATGGCCATCAGGCCGCATATATGCGTGGCTTTCAGCGTTGTATAACCTCCGGAGCGAAACCACTCCGACAGTTCGTCGGGCAGGAACCCGAACTTGGTTTCCTCTGCGGCCACATGCACTTGCAAAAGCACAGCGGTCACGACTCCGGCTGCAGCCGATTCTTTGTCGATCAGACGCAGCAGACGGTCGGAGTCGACCGACTCAATCATGTCGACTTTGCCTATCAGCTGACGCACCTTGTTTGTCTGCAGATGGCCGATGAAGTGCCAGCGAATGTCGGCCGGAAGGTGCCGGCGTTTTTCGGTCAGTTCCTGCACACGACTCTCACCGAAAAGGCGCTGGCCGGCATCGTATGCCTGCTGCAGCGCCTCTATCGGATGAAATTTCGACACAGCCACCAGCTGCACACCCTCGGGCAGGGTATTCAGCACGGCGCTGAGATTTCGGGCTATCATGGTCATTATTCGCTTTTTTCGCCTGCAAGTTTTACCTTGTACACATCCATGATGGGTGTTTCGTTGATGGCGGTTACATCGTAATCGGCCATAGTGCCCTTCATGCCTTCGTTGAATACGTCGAGGGCCTCGGCCAGATTGCTTGCCTGCACCAGGAAGAGGCTGGTAGAGCGCTTTTCAACAGCGGTTTTCTCGTCGATGGTTATAAAGGCGCACTTAACCAGATACCACTTGTCGCCTTCTTCGTTCCAGAAAATTTCGGCGATTTTTGTACGTTTTACCGCCGACACCGAAAAGTCGCCGGATATATAGGGAGTCTGCTCTTCGATTATGCGGGCTTCAGCCTCGGTGAACGACAGCGCATCCACCAGATAAGGCTCCGATACTTTCTTTATCGAGCCGTTTTCCTGAAGTTTATCGTAGCGTACTTTACATTCAAACCAGTTTGCCATTATTATTCTATAGTTTAATGTGAATTTTGTAATATTAAATGAAACCGAGTGCAAAGTTACAAATAATGATTGAGGTTGAAATCGAAAAATTCATTAATTTTGCAGCATGAAAATCAAAACTCCAATCGAGATAACCGAACTGGCGGAAAAATCCGGAGCCACCAAATGCGGGCTAAGCGAGAATCACCTTGGCCGGCTATCCATACTCAGTATGCTGGCAGGAGCATACATAGCTCTCGGAGGCACTTTCTCCGTAATAGCGGGCTGGGGGCTCGGCGATGTATCCACGGACTATCCGGCGGTACAGCGTCTGCTCAGCGGTCTTACTTTCCCGCTGGGGCTGATTCTGGTGGTGATACTGGGCGCCGAGCTTTTCACGGGCAACAACGCCATGCTCATACCCTCGTACATGCGCGGGCACCACGGCTTCGGGCCTGTGCTGAAGAACTGGGCGCTGGTGTGGCTGGGCAACTTTGCGGGCGCCCTCACGGTTGTGTGGCTGCTGGTGTGGCTCACCGGCATCTTCGAGCCGGAGCAATACCGCCAGGCCATTACATCAATAGCCGTGGCCAAGGTTTCGATGCCATGGATTACGGTATTTGCCAAAGGCATAGGCGCCAACTGGTGCGTGTGCCTGGCTATATGGCTGGCCATGTCGGGCCATAACCTGCTGGAGAAAATGGCCGGATGCATTATGCCGGTGATGGCATTTGTGGCAATAGGCTACGAACACTCCATAGCCAACATGTTCTATATCCCGGCCGGAATATTCTACGGAGCCGAGGTAGGCATATGGCAGATGTTTGTCGACAACCTCATTCCGGCCACACTGGGCAACATCGTGGGCGGCTCGCTGTTTGTGGGTTGCCTGTTTGCATGGCTTCACCGCCGCTGAATCATTTGCATATTAATGTTAAAATCGGCTGTATATGCCGATTTTTTCGTAATTTTGTGGTTCGAACTGAAATCACATTCAAAAACTAAATATTTAAAGCAATGGCTCAACAAGACGACGTGTTTAAGAAAATCGTTTCACACGCCAAGGAATACGGTTTTGTCTTCCAATCTTCCGAAATCTACGACGGCCTGTCGGCCGTGTACGACTACGGCCAGAACGGCGTCGAACTCAAAAACAACATCAAACGCTACTGGTGGGACTCGATGACCCTGCTGCACGACAACATCGTGGGCATTGACTCCGCCATATTCATGCACCCCACCATATGGAAGGCTTCGGGCCACGTCGACGCTTTCAACGACCCCCTGATTGACAACCGCGACTCCAAGAAGCGCTATCGCGCCGATGTGCTTATCGAGGAGCAGATTGCAAAGTACGACGATAAAATCGAAAAAGAGGTGGCAAAGGCGAAGAAACGCTTTGGCGAGTCATTCGACGAAGCTCTCTACCGCCAGACCAACCCACGGGTACTTGAACATATAGCCAAACGCGACGCCCTCCACGAGCGCTTCGCCACTGCAATGAACGACAACGACCTCGACGGCCTGCGCCAGATTATACTCGACGAAGAAATCGTATGCCCCCTCTCGGGCACACGCAACTGGACCGAGGTTCGCCAGTTCAACCTTATGTTCAAAACCGAGATGGGCTCCACAGCCGACGGCGCCATGACCGTATATCTGCGTCCTGAAACCGCACAGGGCATATTCGTGAACTACCTCAACGTGCAGAAGACAGGCCGCATGCGCATACCTTTCGGCATCGCTCAGATAGGCAAGGCTTTCCGCAACGAAATCGTGGCCCGTCAGTTCATATTCCGCATGCGCGAGTTCGAACAGATGGAAATGCAGTTCTTTGTACGCCCCGGCGAGGAACTCCAGTGGTTCCAACAGTGGAAAGAATGGCGCCTGCGCTGGCACAAGGCGCTGGGCCTGGGCGACGAAAAGTATCGCTACCACGACCACGAAAAGCTGGCTCACTACGCCAACGCAGCCACTGACATCGAATTCCAGATGCCCTTCGGATTCAAGGAAGTGGAAGGCATACACTCGCGTACAAACTTCGACCTCAGCCAGCACGAGAAATTCTCAGGCAAGAAAATACAGTATTTCGACCCCGAACTCAACCAAAGCTACACCCCGTATGTTATTGAAACATCGATTGGTGTAGACCGCATGTTCCTGAGCGTACTCTGCTCGAGCTACGAGGAACAGGCCCTCGAAGGCGGCGACACCCGCGTGGTACTCCACCTGCCCGCACCTCTGGCTCCGGTTAAATGCGCCGTGATGCCGCTGGTACGCAAGGACGGACTGCCCGAAAAGGCTCGCGAAATCGTAAACGAACTCAAGTTCGACTTCGCCACACACTACGAAGAAAAAGACTCTATCGGCAAACGCTACCGCCGTCAGGACGCAATAGGCACTCCCTACTGCATAACCGTTGACCACCAGACCCTCGAAGACAACACCGTGACTCTGCGCGAACGCGACTCTATGCAGCAGACCCGTGTGGCCATAGCCGACCTCCATAAGATTATCCACGACAGCGTGAGCCTCAACAGCCTGCTGCGCAAGCTTTCATAACATGAAGAAAATCCTTATAATGCTTGGCATCGCAGCCTTCGCGGCTGCGATGTTCAGCTGTAACAACGACGACGACCGGGACACCTGGAGCCAATATCAGGACTGGCGAGAGGCCAATAACCAGTGGCTGGCCGAAATGCAGGCCAAGAAAAACCCCGACGGCTCGCCTTACTACAAGGTGGTGGTGCCAGAGTGGAATCCGGCAACCTTCGTGCTGATGCACTATTTCAACGACCGTGCCGAAACCGAAGGCAACCTGTCGCCGCTCTATACCTCAACAATCGATGTCCGCTATACCGGACACCTGTACAACGGTGAGCCCTTCGACTCGTCGAGCAATGTCACCGCAACTTCGGTGCCGGGCATATACCGCACACGATTGAACCAGACCATTTCGGGCTGGGGCGTGGCTCTGTCCGACATGCGCGTGAAGGACACCGCCGAGGTTATCATTCCCTACGGCCTGGCCTACGGCTCCACCGGCGCCGGCACAGTAATTCTGCCCTACTCCAACCTCCGCTTCAACATCCGCCTCGAAGACATATACCGCTACGAAGCTTCGCCTTATTAATTTTATGAGTTTGTTTAAAAACTAATGTTAACGGCGGGCTTGCTTAAACTCCCGGCGTTCACATCAGTTATTAAACAAGCTCTAAATGTTGAATGTCAAATGCCTACTGACTTCGCCCGCCCGGACTTAATTTAGCATTTAACCTTTGACATTTAAAGTCAGATAAACAAAAAGTGTACCGCAAAGGAAAACTATATTTCAGATACGGCACCATGGGGTCGGCCAAAACCGCCCTGCTGCTTACCACCGCCTACAATTTCGAAGAGCGCGGCATGAGCTATGTGTGCATGAAACCCGCCACCGACACACGCGAAGGCGACAGCGTAATACGCTCGCGCATAGGCATAGAACGCAAATGCCGCTGGATATTCCGCGACACCGACCTCTATGCCCTCGCCCGACAGCTTTACCGCGACCACGGCGGACTCATCGACTGGTTTCTCATCGACGAAGCACAGTTCCTGACCGAGCCGCAGGTCGACCAGCTGTCGCGGATTGTCGACGATTTCGGGTCGAACGTTATCTGCTATGGCCTTCGGACCGACTTCCAAAGCCATTTGTTCGAAGGCTCGCGCCGACTATTTGAAATCGCCGATACAATCGACGAAATCAAGTCGACATGCAACTGCGGACACAAAACCATCATCAACGCACGTATCGACGCCAACGGCGACTTTGTGGAAGAAGGAGCCCAGGTGGAAATAGGCGGCGATGACCGCTATGTGGCCGTATGCCGCAAATGCTGGCGCAACAAACGCATCGAACAGGCAACAAGAGGCGTTCTGCCTCTGATGTTCGATGATGAGGACGACGAGGGTACAGCCATAAAGGCCCTCGACGACAAAAACAAAAACACAATTCAATGATTCTTACCGACTTATCAGACCTTTACCGCTATCGCAGCCTCTCACCGGCCATTGCCGAAGCCATCGACTGGCTCAGCGCCAACCTCGAAGGCCTTGACTTCCAGCCCGGCGTAACCGAACTGCCTCACGGCATCAGCGTTAAGGCCGAGCGTGTAGCCATGACTCCGCGCGATGCAGCCGTGCTCGAGGCTCACCGCCGCTACATCGACATACATGTGCCGCTGAAAGGTGACGAAACCATGGGCTGGGCCCCTGTAGCCAGCCTGCAGTACACCCGCTCGCCTTACGATGAAGCCACCGACGCAGCCACCTTCGGCGACGCAGCCCACAGCCTGCTGCATGTACGCGTGGGCGAAGCTGCCATATTCTTCCCCGAGGATGCCCATGCCCCTAACATAGGCATTGGCAATCACCACAAACTGTGCATTAAGATACCCGTATGAAACACATTCTCCTCTCTCTCCTCTTATTCTGTTTTGCCTTGGCAGCCACTGTATCGGCGACAGCCAAGTCCTCTTTTAACAACGAATCTGTCAGCTACAAAGTAAAATACAAGTGGGGACTTATCAACAAGCACGCAGGCGACGTGACCATAAAGCTACACAGCGACGGCAACCGCTACCGCTCGCAGCTCGTAGCAGCGTCACAGCCCTGGGCCGATAAATTTTTCAAAGTCCGCGACACCCTCAACGGCACTTTCGCACACGGCACTCTGCGTCCGGAATTCTACGAAAAGATTGCCAACGAAGGCAGCGAGCGCAAGCACGACATTGTACGCTTCAGCTATAACGGCAACACCGTCACCGGCAAATGCGTGCGCAAGGTATGGAAAAAAGGCAAACAGAAAGTCGACGAATCGCGCACTCTCACCGCAAGGGGCACAACAGTCGACATGCTGACATCATTCTACTACATGCGCACTCTGCCATACGAACAATGGAAAAGCGGCCACAAAGAAGAGCTGAACATTTACTCGGGCAAGCGCAAGGAACTGCTCACCATAACCTATCACGGCATTGACGACGTAGAAACTGAAAACCACAGTTTCCGCTGCTACCACATAACATTCACATTCACCTCCGACGACAGGAAGAAAACTTCCGACGACATGGATGCTTGGATTACCACCGACTCGCGCCGCCTGCCGGTGCGTCTTGAAGGCACACTCCCGGTTGGCAAAGTCCACTGCCTCTACACCGGCAAATAACCTCGGAGTGAAGGCAGAAACTTTAGCATATATTTCCATTATATTGGTATTTTTGACTTACTGATTCCATAAAATTCCATATAAATCGCTATCTTTGTAGAAATTATCACAATTTCTACAAATGCACACTTTCTTACGCTTTTTCGCCTTTGCCGGCATAGCTGCCGTTTGCACTTCAACAGCTTATGCACAAGCCGATTCCGTATTGACTCTCGACCAATGTATTGCTGTAGCGCTCAGCGATAACCCCACTATACGTATCGCCGACATGGAAATCACCCGTGTGGATTATACGCGCAAGGAAACTCTGGGGCAGCTGCTGCCATCGATTTCGTTCGGTGCCAATTATAACCGAATGCTTGCCAAGCAAGTAGCATACATGAACATGGACGATTTCGGCGACTTTGGCGCAATGGGCGGAACCGGAGGCGAAAACAATGATGAAACTGCGGCATCACGCGCGGCTTCTTCCGAAAATAAAAAAAGCGACAACGGCATAAAAATGGGCCTGGACAACTCGTACTCTCTCGGGTTCAGTGCCTCGCTGCCACTGATTGCCCCTCAGCTGTGGCAGTCGCTGTCGCTTACCGACAGTCAGATTCTACGCAGTGTCGAACAGGCGCGTTCGTCCAAGTTAGAACTCGTAAACCAAGTAAAAGCGGCATACTATGCCCTGATGCTGGCCGAAGACTCCAAACAGGTGATACAAGAGAGCTACGACATGGCCGCCTTCACCTACGAAACATACAGCAAACAATATCAAGCCGGCGCCGCGAGCGACTACGATGTGCTGCGTACTTCAGTGGCCATGAAGAATATAGAGCCGGAACTGATGCAGGCCGACGTGGCCATAAAACGTGCACGACTGCAACTACAGGTACTGATGGGGCTCGACAGCAGTTTCCCCGTTACGACATCGCAGCGGCTTAGCGACTACGAGCAGAATATGTACGCACAGGCTCTGAGTCTGAGCCACGACTACAGCGGCAACTCCGAGCTGCATCTCAACGCTATAGAAACCGACATCCTCGATCGCACAGTAAAACTGCAGAAAGCCGCCTACTACCCCACTCTGGCCCTCACGGCCAACTACAACTGGACTTCGTCGTCGAACGGCTCGCCGTTCAAGAATTTCCGCTGGAATCCTTATTCGATGGTAGGCATTACCCTGTCGGTGCCTCTGTTCGAGGGCGGTCAGCGCTATAATCGTGTGCGCCAGGCCACCATACAGGCCAACGAATTGCGTCTGCAGCGCGAGAACATCGAACGAAATGTTTCGATGCAGGTTAATCTCGCCATCGACAATATAGGCGTGAATGTCAAGCAGATTGCCAGCTGCTCCGAAAGTGTCAGCCAGGCCGAGCGCGCCCACCAGATAATGAAAGACAGCTTTGAAATAGGCGCGGCTACTTATCTCGACCTGCGCGACAGCGAACTCTCGCTCACCCGCGCGCGCCTCACCTACTATCAGGCTATTTACAATTACCTTATAGCCCTGAGCGAGCTTGAGTTACTGCAGGGCACCTATCCTCTGGGCAAATAAAGTCGCAGCGACGCTGCTATATAAAAAACGAAACAAAACATCCGTTATGAGATACCTGATACCCCTGGCGGCAGCCGCCATTATGCTAAGCGGCTGCTCGAAGAAAGAAGCGGCCACCGCCGCCCCCGAAGAAGAAGAAGAACTGCCACTGGTGGAAACCGATGTGGTAGCCGTACGCGAGATTCCGTTGAGCGAAACATACACCGCCAACATCGAAGCCGAGAACCTCAACAACATCGCACCGGCCACACCCAACCGTATCCGCCGGATACTGGTAGATGTAGGCGACCCCGTGCGACGAGGACAGACCCTGGTGGAACTCGATGCCGCAAATATCGACCAACTGAAAATTCAACTCGACCAGATTGAACGTGACTATAACCGCGCCGCCGAACTGCTGCGTATTGGCAGCGGCACCCAGATGGCGGTCGAGCAGGCCAAAGCACAGCTCGATGCCGCCAGAACCCAGTATCAGAACGCACGCGAAAACACCATTCTCACATCGCCTGTCAGCGGTGTGGTAACCGCACGCAACTACGACCCGGGCGATATGAGCGGCAATCTGCCCATTCTGAGCGTGGGTCAGATTAGCCCTGCGGTAAAGGCCGTGATAAACGTAACCGAGAACGACCTTACGCTGGTGCGCCGCGGCATGGAAGCTATGGTGAAATTCGATGCCTTCCCCGACGAGGCCTTCCATGGCACCGTCACCCGCATATCGCCGGCAATCGACCCTGCTACCCGCACTTTCGCCACTGAGGTTACTATCAGTAATCCCAAGGGCGAAATCAAACCGGGCCTGTTTGCCTACGTTACACTCGACTTCGGCAGCCGCAACAATGTAGTTGTACCCGACCGCGCAGTTGTAAAGCAGACCGGCAGCGGCAACAAGTTCGTGTACGTGTACAAAGGCGGCAAGGTCAGCTTCAACCTGGTGGAGCTGGGCCGACGCCTCGACAGCGGCTATGAGATTATAAGCGGTGTAGCCGACGGCGACTCCGTGGTCATAACCGGTCAGTCCCGTCTGGCCGACGGCGTTAGTGTAACCCTCAAGAAATAACACAAAGCAATGAGTTTATACGGCAACGCGGTAAAACGCCCCATTATGACCACCCTGTGCTTTGTGGCAGTGGTGATTATAGGTATGTTCTCGCTCCGGAGTCTTCCGATTGACCTGTATCCGGATATCGAAACAAACACCCTGATGGTAATGACCACCTACCAGGGTGCCAGCGCACAGGACATCGAACAGAACGTGACCCGACCGCTGGAAAATGTGCTCAACTCGGTGAGCAACCTCAAGCACATAACTTCGAAATCGCGCGAAAACATATCGGTGATAACTCTTGAATTCGAATATGGCGAGGACATCGACGTGCTGACCAACGATGTGCGCGATAAACTCGATTTGGTCAGTTCCATGCTGCCCGACGAGGTGGAGAACCCCACCATATTCAAATTCTCCACCGACATGATTCCCATCATACTGCTGTCGGTACAGGCCGACGAAAGTATGCCCGGTCTGTACAAGATACTCGACGACGCGGTAGCCAACCCTCTGGCCCGTGTCAACGGCGTGGGTTCGGTAAGTATATCTGGCGCTCCCGAACGCGAAATCCACATCTATGTCGACCCCGGACGCCTCGAGGCCTATAACCTCAGCGTGGAGCAGATTTCGCAAGTAATTGCCGCCGAAAACCGCAACATACCGGGCGGTACATTCGACATCGGCTCCGAAACATACGCACTTCGCGTGCAGGGTGAGTTTGACTCAGCCGACCAGATGGCCAATCTGGTAGTTGGCTCGTACAACGGTGCAAACATATATCTGCGCGATGTGGCCCGCATCGACGACTCGCTCGAGGAACGCGCTCAGGAAACATATAACAACGGACGCCGCGGCGCCATGATTGTAATCCAGAAACAATCGGGCGCGAACTCGGTGGAGATTTCCGACAAAGTTCTTAATATGTTGCCCTCGCTGCAGAAACGGTTGCCTTCCGATGTAAAACTCGACATCATCGTCGACACCTCCGACAACATCCGCAACACCATCGCCTCGCTGGTCGAAACGGTAATGTACGCCCTGCTGTTTGTGATTCTGGTGGTGTTTCTGTTCCTTGGCCGCTGGCGCGCCACACTCATCATCACCATAACCATACCTATATCACTGATTGCATCGTTCATATACCTCTATGCCACGGGCAATTCGCTGAATATCGTATCGCTGTCGGCGCTGTCGATTTCAATCGGTATGGTGGTCGACGACGCCATTGTAGTGCTTGAGAACGTCACTACCCATATCGAACGCGGAGCCGACCCGAAGCAGGCCGCCGTACACGGCACCAACGAAGTGGCAGTGTCGGTAATAGCCTCGACACTCACGCTTATAGCGGTGTTCTTCCCGCTTACCCTTGTCACCGGCATGACCGGTGTACTTTTCCGCCAGCTGGGATGGATGGTCACCATTATGATGATTATCTCAACTGTGTGCGCCCTGTCGCTCACTCCCATGCTGTGCTCGCTGCTTCTGCGCCGCAACAACCGACACGGCAAGCTGTACAACTTCTTTTTCAAGCCTGTAAACCGCGGACTGGACTCCTTCGACAACGGCTATGCCAGGCTGCTGCACTGGGTCGTAGGCCACAAACTCGCTACAGTGATTATATGTATGGCCACCTTTGTTGGTTCGCTGTTCCTTATGAAGCAGGTGGGCAGCGAATTCTTCCCCACCGCCGACGACGCACGCATGTCGGTGAATCTGGAAATGCCCATAGGCACACGCGCCGAAATCACCCGTGAGGTCACCGACCGTCTGGTAAAGGAGTGGCAGCAGAAGTACCCCGAGATAATGACCATAAACTATACCTCGGGTACCGCCTCGAGCGACAACACATTCGCCTCGCTCAGCGACAACGGCCCCCACATTGTAGACATGAACATTCGCCTGCTCGACCCGGGCGACCGCGAACGTGGCATTGTGGAGATTGCCGACCTGATGCGCGAAGACCTTAAGCAATATCCCGAGTATAAGAAGGCCCAGGTGCGTGTAGGTGGCAACATGGGCATGGGCGGACAGGCCACGGTAGACTTCGAAATCTATGGCTACGACTTCACAGCCACCGACTCGGTGGCCGCGCGTCTGCGCCGCGAACTGCTTGAGATTCCGGGCACGGCCGACGTGCTTATTTCACGCTCCGACTATCAGCCCGAGTTTCAGGTAGATTTCGACCGCACCAAGCTGGCCCGCTACGGCCTCAGCCTCAGCACCGCGGCCAATTATCTGCGTAACCGCATCAACGGTTCGATAGCATCGCGATTCCGCGAAGACGGCGAGGAATACGACATCAAGGTGATGTACGACCCGGAAGCCCGCACCTCACTTAGCGATATTGAGAACATCCTCATCTATAATGCCCAGGGCCAGGGCGTGCGTGTGCGCGACGTAGGTACTGTGGTGGAGCGATTTACACCTCCCACCATTGAGCGAAAAGACCGCGAACGCATCATCACCGTAAGCACCACCGTGCAGGACCGCCCCATGAACCTGGTGGTTAAAGACGCCCAGGCAGCAATAGCGAAAATGGACATACCGCAGGGCATACAGATTGAGCTTGCAGGTTCTTACGAAGACCAGCAGGAGTCGTTCGGCGACCTGATGACCCTGGCGCTGCTCATAATCATTCTAGTGTATATAGTCATGGCTGCCCAGTTCGAGAGCTACACCTATCCGGCCATCATTATGACATCGCTGCTGTTTGCGTTCTCGGGTGTGTTCATAATACTCTATCTTTCGGGCCATACACTGAACGTAATGAGTATGATAGGCGCCATAATGCTTATTGGTATCGTGGTGAAAAACGGTATTGTGCTTATCGACTACATATCGCTCAACCGCGAACGTGGCATGTCGGTGCGCCGCTCGGTAATCTTAGGCGGCAAAAGCCGTCTGCGTCCGGTGGTTATGACCACCCTGACCACCATACTGGGCATGGTGCCTATGGCTGTCGGCAGCGGACAGGGTTCTGAAATGTGGCGCCCTATGGGTACGGCAGTAATCGGCGGTCTTACCTTCTCAACGATTCTGACCCTGCTGTTCGTGCCGGTGCTCTACTGCGTGTTCGCCGGAACCGGCATCAAACGACAGCGCCGTAAATTACGCAAAATAAATAACTGAACATGAAAGCAGTATTCATAACTTTCGACCAGGCGCACTACGAGCGCATAATTGATATACTCGACCGGCAGAGCTGCCGCGGCTTCACCGCATGGCCACAGGTATCGGGCCGAGGCAGCCGCGACGGCGAACCGCATTACGGTTCGCATGCGTGGCCATCGCTGGCCCAGGCCATTATGACAGTGGTAGAGGATTCGCGCCTGCAGGCGTTGCTTGCTCAGCTTAAGGCTCTCGACAACGAGCGGCCAAAACTGGGCCTCCGCGCCTTTGTCCTGCCTGTGGACCAGGCCATATAGTAATCATGCAGAGTACACCGAGGGCACATAGCTTTAGTCAATACGCTAATATCCACGCTTTTACCGCAAGCTATATTCCCTCTATGTACTCTGCGCAAACTTATCCAACCGGGAATCTCACCCTTAAATAATGTTAAAATCGAAAAATTCTTGCTCAAAAATTATGTTGTATAACATAAAAATAGTAACTTTGCATCAGTTTTTCATGGTATTAGATTTAAGGTAAGAAGATTAATCGTCGGGATGACGGTTAATTTTTTTTTGCACCTGTTTGAGTATAGCATTACATGCCTGTTTATCAATAAATAAGCAGGCGTTTTTTGTATAGTGATAATCGGATATTCGCCTGACACCCTCTGCACGGCATGGCATAGTTGCCCAATATGACACTTTTAACGCCCGTTTTTATATTACTGTCGCGATTTTTCACTAATTTCGCAATATGAAATACCTTGTTACCGGTGGCGCCGGATTCATCGGCACCAACTTTGTGAAATATATTATTGATGTACACGGCAAGGATGCCGACATCTGTGTGCTCGACGCCCTGACCTACGCCGGCAACCTCTCCTCGCTGCACCGGGAGCTTCAGCTGCCAAACGTGTATTTTGTCCATGCCGACATTGGCGACAAAGCAGCCATAACTGAAATTATGCGCGACTTCGACCCCGATTTAGTGGTGAATTTCGCCGCCGAAAGCCATGTAGACCGGTCAATCGACGACCCGGGCATTTTTTTGCGCACCAATATACTCGGCACTCAGAATCTTATGGACTGCTGCCGCGCCGCATGGAGCTGTCCGGAAGGCGGCTACCGAAGCGGCAAGCGCTTTCTGCAGGTCAGTACCGACGAGGTGTATGGCTCGCTGGAGCGCGACCTGCCCGACGGACGTAGTTTTGAAATACCCGAACCGCTGTGCCACGCAGCCGGCGGACGCACCGAATCTGTAGCCTACGGCTCGAAGTTTTTTACCGAGGATTGCCCGCTGCAGCCACGTTCGCCATACTCGGCGTCGAAAGCATCAGCCGACATGCTGGTGTTGTCGTACGTACACACTTACGGATTCCCTGCACTTATTACCCGCTGCAGCAACAACTACGGCCCATATCAGTTTCCTGAGAAA
Organism: uncultured Muribaculaceae bacterium; assembly: GCA_910578365.1. Lineage (GTDB taxonomy): Bacteria > Bacteroidota > Bacteroidia > Bacteroidales > Muribaculaceae > CAG-873. The sequence continues at coordinate 8,896 of CAJTRC010000019.1, read as the reverse complement.
CTGATACCGCTGGTGATAAATAATGTACTCCAGGGCAAGCCGCTGCCTGTGTATGGCGACGGCCGCAACGTACGCGATTGGCTCTATGTAACCGACCACTGCGCGGCTATCGACACCGTGCTGCTGCACGGCCGGCTCGGCGAGGCTTACAACATAGGCGGCTTCAACGAGAAGCAGAATATCGACATCGTAGAAATGATTATCGATCAGGTGGCCGACCTGTGCCGCAGCCACGAGAAGTACCGCAGCCTGCTCAGCAATCCTCAACAATTGCCCGACCGCAGCCTCATACGCTTTGTAAGCGACAGGCCCGGCCACGACGCCCGCTATGCCATAGACCCGGCCAAAACCGCAGCCGAACTGGGCTGGGCACCCCGGATTCCTTTTGCCGACGGCTTGCCTGAAACCGTACGCTGGTATCTCGACAACCGCAGCTGGGTAACAGACATAGTAGAAGGTGACTACCAGAAGTATTACGATAAAATGTATTCCAACCGATGAAAGGTATTGTACTTGCCGGCGGCAGCGGAACCCGCCTCTACCCTATTACGAAAGGACAGTCGAAACAGCTTGTGCCTGTTTACGACAAGCCCATGATATATTATCCGCTGTCGACTCTGATGCTGGCCGGCATACGCGATATATTAATAATTTCCACGCCCGCCGACCTGCCCGGATTCCGGCGTCTGCTGGGCGACGGCTCCGACCTTGGCGTACACTTCAGCTATGCCGAGCAACCACGTCCCGAAGGTCTGGCGCAAGCCTTTATCATAGCCCGCGAATGGCTCGCCGGCGATGACGCCTGTCTGGTTTTAGGCGACAATATCTTTTATGGCCAGGGCTTTACCGGCATGATGATGCGCGCCAAGGAGCATGTGGCCGGCGGCAAAGCAGTGGTATTCGGCTACCCTGTCACCGACCCGCGACGCTACGGCGTGGTGACCCTCGACTCCGAGGGGCGTGCCATTGAGATTGTCGAAAAACCCGAGCACCCCAATAGCAACAAGGCCGTGGTAGGACTGTATTTTTATCCTGCCGACGTTGTCGACATTGCAGCCGCAGTAAAGCCATCAGCCCGCGGCGAACTGGAAATAACCTCGGTAAATGCCGAGTATATGCGCCGGCAGCGCCTGCACGTGGAGTGCTTCGGCCGCGGTTTCGCATGGCTCGATACAGGTACTGTCGACTCTCTGATGGAGGCCTCGGCCTTTGTCGAAGCCATACAGAAGCGCCAGGGACTGAAAATCGCCGTGCTGGAGGAAGTTGCATTCCGCCGCGGATTCATCGACCGCGAGCAGCTGAGGCGTCTGGCACAGCCCATGTTGTCGAACGAATACGGCCAATATCTCTTACGATTAGCAGATGAACAATAAAAAGACCTACACCTTTCTCAACCTTGCCACTGTCAACAAGCCGTTCAACGCCCGGATTAAGGAGGCGCTGTGCCGTGTGGCCGACAGCGGACGCTTTATCGGCGGTCATGAAAACGAAGAGTTCGAACAGCGTATGGCCGCACTCACCGGCGCGGCACGCGCCATAGGCGTAAGCAACGGCCTCGATGCCCTGCGCCTTATTCTGCGCGGCTATATCGAACTCGGACGTCTGCAACCGGGCGACGAAGTAATAGTGCCGGCCAACACCTACATTGCAAGTGTACTGGCCGTAAGCGACTGCGGTCTGGTACCGGTGCCGGTGGAACCGCGGCGCGACACCATGAATATCGACACTCGGCGAATCGAGGCTGCCATTACTACACGCACCCGCGCCATTATGCCTGTGCACCTCTACGGACGTATCGCCACCGACGACCGGCTGCTCGAGCTGGCAGCACGACACCGCTTGCTCGTAATCGAGGATGCCGCCCAGGCTATCGGTGCCCGCGACGAGCACGGACGCGCCGCCGGTGCCATAGGCCATGCCGCCGGATTCAGTTTCTACCCCACCAAAAATATAGGCGCGCTGGGCGATGCCGGTGCCATAACCACTTCCGACCCCGAACTGGCGCAGGTGGTATCGGCTCTGCGCAATTACGGCTGTGACTACACCTATCACAACATTTACCGGGGGCTGAACTGCCGCCTCGACCCCATGCAGGCAGCCGTAATCAATGTAAAACTGCCTTATACCGCCGAAGTCAATGCCTACCGCCGACGTTTGGCCGCCATATACAATTCCGAGATAAACAACCCGCTGATTGAAAAACCCCTTTTTGAGCCCGACGACTATTGCGTATGGCATCAGTACGTGGTGAAGACCGCCCGACGCGACCACTTCCGCGACTATCTGGCCGAAAACGGAGTGGAAACCCTCGTACACTATCCGGTGCCACCACACCTGCAACCATGCTATCCGGGCCTGGCAGGCTTGTCGTTGCCCTTAGCCGAGCAGCTGGGACGCCAAGTACTGAGTCTGCCCATAACCGCCTGCACATCGGAGCAGGACGCCTACGAAATCAGCGCCATAATAAACCAATACACAAATGATTGACCGCAATACCTTCGGCAACCGAACTGCTCTGTTCCATACTTTCGGCTGCAAGCTCAACTTCTCCGAAACTTCATCCATTGCACGCCAGCTGGCCGAGAAAGGCATTCGCCGGATTACTCCGGGCGAAACTCCCGATATAATTGTGGTAAATACCTGCAGCGTAACCGAACTGGCCGACAAAAAGTGCCGCCAGACCATACGTTCGCTGCACCGCCGCTTTCCGCAGGCGGCCATACTCGTTACCGGCTGCTACGCACAGCTGAAGTCCGACGAAGTCGCAGGGCTGCCGGGCGTGGCAGTGGTGGCCGGAACCGACCGCAAGGACCGCATTGTGGACTTCCTCGACAAATTCACGGCCGACGGCAGCAACACGCTGTCGGTCGACCCGGCACGCGATTTCCGCCACTTCACTCCCAGCTGCGAATGTGGCGACCGTACCCGCTATTTTCTTAAAGTTCAGGACGGCTGCGACTACTGGTGCAGCTACTGTACCATTCCCGCGGCCCGCGGGCGCTCCCGCTCAGGCACTATCGACCAGATGGTAGCCCAGGCTGCCGATGTGGCCGCACGCGGCGGCAAGGAAATTGTAATTACAGGAGTGAACATAGGAGATTTCGGACGGCTCAACGGCGAATCGTTCGCAGACCTCGTGCGCGCCCTCGACCGGGTGGAGGGCATCGAACGCTACCGCATATCATCAATTGAGCCGAATCTGCTCACCGACGACATAATCGACTTTGTAGCCGTAAGCAAGCGCTTCATGCCTCACTTCCACATTCCGCTGCAGAGCGGCTCCGACCAAGTGCTGCGCCTGATGCGCCGCCGCTACGACACCGAACTGTTCGCCCATAAAATCAATTGTATACGCCGGTCGATGCCCCACGCTTTCATCGGCATCGACCTGATTGTGGGCGCCCGCGGCGAAACCGAAGAGTATTTCAACGATTCATGCCGCTTTATCGAGTCACTGCCGCTGTCGCGCCTACACGTATTTACATACTCGGAGCGCCCCGGCACACGCGCACTGGAGATTCCGCATGTGGTCAGCGAGGCAGAAAAACACAAGCGCACACGCCGCATGCTGGCCATAAGCGAACAAATGCTCACCCGGTTTACGGCCGGCTTCGAAAACTCCGTACGGCCAATGCTCTTTGAACATCCACGCCCGGACCACCCCTGCGGCGGCTTCACCGACAATTATCTGAAAGTGGAGCTGCAGAACCTCCCGGCCGATTTCAACCCCATGGCCTACGACAACCGCATTGTGCCCGTGCGGCTCGGACGCCCCATACCCGAACGCGAAACCGTGGAGGGTTTCCTTCTATGAGCCGTATCAGATACGCACTGCTCGGCGCATTTCTGCACACCCTGGCCCTGCTGCCGTTGTGGCTGCTGTACCGCCTGAGCGACATCGCCGGCTTTCTGCTCTGCCACGTAGTGCGCTACCGCCGTACGACAGTGCACAAAAATCTGACCGAGAGCTTTCCGGAGCTGTCACACAAAGAAATCAACGCCATCGGACGCCGCTTCTACCGCAACTTCACCGACTACGTGGTAGAAACCATAAAACTGCTCCATATCAGCGATAAAAACATAGCCAAACGCATACACTTCGAAGGCCTCGACATCATCGACCGCCACCTGGCCGAAGGCCGCAGCGTGGCATGCTACTTCTCGCACTGCGGCAACTGGGAGTGGGGAACATCGGTAACACTCCACAGCCGTTACGGCAACGTGGCCGACGTAGCCTACTGCCAGGTATACCGACCACTCAAAAACAAATGGTTCGACGACCTCATGCTGCGTCTGCGCAGCCGCTTCGGCTCCGTATCGCTGCCCAAACGCACCACACTGCGCCATCTGCTGGAATACCGCAGAAACGGCGTGCGCACCGTCACCGGCTTCATGTCCGACCAGAAGCCGGGATCGGGCGACACCACCCATATCCTTGAATTCCTCAACCACCCCACAGCCATGATTAGCGGCACCGAACAGCTGGCACGGCGCCTCGACATGGCCGCAGTATACTGGGACATGTACAAACCCCGACGCGGCCACTACCACATAGTCACACGCCCCATGTGCGACTCCGCCGCAGCCACACCCGAAGGCTACCTCACCACCCTTTACGCCGACATGCTCCAGCAGACCATACGCCACAACCCCGCCATCTGGCTTTGGAGCCACAAACGCTGGAAAAACCCGGTTCAAATGCCCCCCACGGCAAGCAAAGACCCGGCCATCAACAACCCCGCCTGTCAAGAGCGCAATCAAGCGAAGCACCCCTCCCAACCCAAACAATGAAAACAGCAGTAGTAATATTAAACTGGAACGGCGCCGACCTGCTGCGCCGCTACCTGCCCTCGGTAATAGCAGGCACCGACCCCTCCCAGGGCAAAGTGATTGTAGTCGACAACGGCTCAACCGACAACTCCATACAGCTGCTCAACCAAGAATACCCCGCCATAGAACTGCTGCCATTCAGCGAAAACTACGGCTTTGCCGAAGGCTACAACCGAGCGATAGCCATTCTGGCCAAGCGCTTCGAATACATAGTGCTGCTCAACTCCGACGTAGCCGTGAAACCGGGCTGGCTCACTCCTCTGATAGCATACCTCGACGCCAACCCCGACTGCGCCGCCGTACAGCCCAAACTACTCAGCGACACTCGCCGAAGCCACTTCGAATACGCCGGTGCCGCCGGCGGATTCATCGACCGAAACGGCTACCCGTACTGCCGCGGAAGGATATTCAGCGTATGCGAACCCGACAACGGCCAGTACGACACCCCCGCCGACGTAATGTGGGCATCCGGAGCCGCCCTTACCGTGCGCAGCAGCGTATACCTCAGCTGCGGAGGCCTCGACAAAGACTTCTTCGCCCACATGGAAGAAATCGACCTCTGCTGGCGCATGCGCCTGGCCGGATGGAAGCTCGCCGCTGTACCGGCATCAGTAGTATACCACCTCGGCGGAGGCTCACTGCCGGCCGAAAACCCGCGGAAAACATACCTCAACTTCCGCAACAACCTGCTAATGCTGCATAAAAACCTGCCGGACAGCACCCGACGCTCAACCCTGCTGCGACGCCGACTGCTCGACACCATTGCCTGGACAAAATACATAGCTACCCTCGACTTCAAAAACGCCGCCGCAATATGGCGTGCCCACCGCGACTTCGCCCGTATGCGCCACAACTACGACAGAACAACGCGCCCGACAGTCGACCTTATCAAAGGACAACCGAACATACTCCTACAGTTCTACCTGCGCGGACACAAAACATTCGACAGCCTTTAACACCCCATACAAAGCCATCCGAATACGCGAGCATTACAGAACAATGAGCAACCAAGGACAATACTACAACACCCTCAAGAAAAAATCCCCCATAAGATAAGAGCCAATTCGCCATAACGCGAAACATCCAAAATAATTTTGTCACCTAATTTTTAATTACTATATTTGCAACAATTAAGCGGCAGCAACGCCGCAAACCTTAAAAACACAACTAATATAAATATACCACTATGTCAAAAGTTACAGTAGTAGGCGCCGGCAACGTAGGCGCAACTTGTGCAAATGTGTTAGTAACCAATCAGATTGCTGACGAAGTAGTACTCCTCGACATCAAAGAAGGCGTATCGGAAGGCAAAGCCATGGACATCATGCAGACCGCCAACATCCTCGGCACCAACACCCGCCTGGTAGGCGTTACCAACGACTACAAAATGACCGAAGGCTCCGACATGGTGGTCATCACCTCCGGCATCCCCCGCAAACCCGGCATGACCCGCGAAGAACTCATCGGCGTCAACGCAGGTATCGTAAAATCAGTTACAGACCAGATTCTCGCCCACTCGCCCAACGCAATCATCCTGTGCGTGTCTAACCCCATGGACACCATGACATACCTCATCCACAAAGTAAGCGGCCTGCCCAAAAACCGCATCATCGGCATGGGCGGCGCACTCGACAGCGCTCGCTTCAAATACTTCCTCAGCCTCGCTCTCGGTGCAAACGCTACCGAAATCGAAGGCATCGTAATCGGCGGCCACGGCGACACCACCATGATACCCCTGACCCGCTACGCAGCATACCGCGGTATCCCCGCAAGCTCGCTCCTCCCCGCCGAACAGCTCGAAAAAGTAGCAGCCGACACCATGGTAGGCGGCGCAACACTTACCAAACTCCTCGGCACCTCGGCATGGTACGCACCCGGCGCAGCAGCAGCACAAGTATGCGCAGCAGTACTTCACGACCAGAAAAAACTCATCAGCTGCTCAGCCCTGCTCGACGGCGAATACGGCGAAAAAGACCTCTGCATCGGCGTACCCTGTATCCTGGGTAAAAACGGTATCGAAAAAATCGTTGAATTCGACCTCAACGACAAAGAAAAAGAACTCTTCAAAGCCAGCGCAGAAGCAGTTCGTAAAACCAACGCAGCCCTCGCACAATAATGAAAAAAATCGTATACATGTTCGCCGCAGCAGCACTCATGCTCACCGCATCATGTGCAAAAAACGCTGAACAATCGGCCGACAACGCAACCGAAAATCAGGCAAAAGAGCAATTCGAAGAAAACATCGACAACGGCAGCACCCCCCAGGTAGAAACCCAAAAAGCTTCAAACCTCATCGAACTCGCCGGTGACAACCTCGAACAGCTCACAGCCGAAAAAGGCCAGGTACTCGCCATTGACTTCGGCGCAACCTGGTGCGGCCCCTGCCAGAAGTTCCACCCCACCTTCGACGAAGCTGCCCTTAAATTCCCCGCAGCAAAATTCGTTTACGTCGACATAGACGAAAACCCCGGAGCAGCCGAAAAATACAACGTCGAAGCAGTTCCCACCATCATCGTGATCGACACCAAAGGCAACGAAACCCGCTACACAGGTATCAACGAACTCCTGCCATCCGACAAATTCTTCACCATCATCGAGAACGCGTCAAAATAAACAAACAAAAACAACCACACAACAAGTGCGCACGGCAGACATGTCGTGCGCACTTGCATGCCTACTGTACACAAACCACACAACGGAATGGAATCCATAAAATACATCTATAAAATAGGCAAAGGCCCCAGCAGCTCACACACCATGGGCCCGCGCAAAGCCGCCAAGCAATTCCTCGACGAACTGCCCGCACATGCAAAATCATGCAAAGTAACCCTGTACGGTGCACTCGCAGCCACCGGAAAAGGACACCTCACAGACCGCGCCATACTCGAAGTACTCACACCACACATGCCCACCGAAATACTCTGGGCCCCGGAAACAATCCTGCCATTCCACACCAACGGCATGAACTACGCCGCATTCGACGCCAACGGCAACCAGATAGCCAACCGCACCTACTACTCCATAGGCGGAGGCGACATAGTACGCGAAGGCGAAAGCCGCACCAAAACCGAAAGCATATACAAACTCACCAAAATAAAAGACATACAGCGCTGGTGCGAAAAAACCGGCAAAAGCTACTGGGAATACGTCGACGAAATCGAAGGCCCCGAAATATGGGAATACCTCACCCAAGTATGGCAAGTAATGAAAGCCGCCGTCGAACGCGGCATCGAAGCCGAAGGCGTACTACCGGGCGGGCTTGGAGTAAGACGCAAAGCAGTCAGCTACTACGTACACGCAGCCGGCTACGCACAATCACTCAAATCGCGCGGACTCGTCTACGCCTACGCACTCGCCGTAAGCGAAGAAAACGCCGCAGGCGGCGAAATCGTCACCGCCCCCACCTGCGGCAGCTGCGGCATAGTACCCGCCGTACTCTACCACCTGCACCACTCCAAAGGCTTCAGCGAAAAACGCATACTCCGCGCACTCGCCACAGCCGGGCTCTTCGGCAACGTAGTCAAACACAACGCCTCAGTAAGCGGCGCCGAAGTAGGTTGCCAGGGCGAAGTAGGCGTAGCCTGCGCAATGGCGGCAGCAGCAGCATCGCAACTCTTCGGAGGCACACCCGCACAAATCGAATACTCCGCCGAAATGGGCCTCGAACACCACCTCGGCCTCACCTGCGACCCCGTATGCGGCCTCGTACAGATACCCTGCATCGAACGCAACGCATACGCCGCCGCACGAGCACTCGACGCAAACCTATACGCCGCCTTCTCCGACGGACGCCACAGCGTTGACTTCGACCGCATAGTCGAAGTAATGAAACAGACCGGCCACGACATCCCCTCGCTCTACAAAGAAACCTCACAAGGCGGTCTGGCAGCCATAAAATAATTTTTTTTGAAAAAAATGCCAAAAAACTTGCATAATAAAAAAATTAGTCGTAACTTCCCGAGTTTGGGAGTTATACCATATAACAATCGGGCACTCAGTTGATTATGAGTGTCCGATTGTGCTAACAAATTTCAGTGGCTAAATTTTAACATTTCTTTAACATTTT